>JBBQBU010000686.1:0-2703 GCA_038318015.1 Chloroflexota bacterium
CGGCCCTCGATCTCCTCCGGGTGCTCGCGGAAGTAGGCGTCCACCTTCGCGCGCTCCACGTTGCCAACGCGGAAGAACATCGTCGCCGGCTGCACCAACCCGTCCGAGTCGCGGCCCTGCTTGAAGGCGGCCCCGGCCCGCGCGGCCACGTCAGCGTCCGCCGAGCAATCGATGGTCGTCTTCGCGCGGATCGCCTGGAGCCCTTCTTTGCTATGGATGATGGCCCCGTGAACCGCCCCATCTTGAACGATGGGATCAACAAAACTGGTGTGCAGCATCAGCCGGACGCCAGCTTCAAGGCACAACTCGGCGCTGGCCAGCTTCATCGACTCCGGGTCGAACGGCGTCACACCGATGTGGCCGTGCTTCATGTACGCCGACCGTGAGATGGACGACGGCACCTTCGACGGGTGGATGGCACCGCCGGTCTGCTCCATCCGGCGCACCAGTTCGTCAAAGATGCCCTGCACCAACTGGGTTTTACCATCGGCACTGTACGAGGTCATGAACGGGCCGACGAGGCTGGCAGTGGCGTTGCCGCCGAGGAAGCCGTACCGTTCGACCAGGACGGTGCTGGCGCCGTTGCGGGCGCTCGCCACCGCCGCCCCGATGCCGGCCGGCCCACCCCCGACCACCAGGACATCAACGTCGGCCACGACCGGGGCGTTACGGGTGTAGGTGATCGTCTCAAGCATGCTGGCTCCTCATTATTATTGTGGCAAGGTGCTTTTGGCGGCGATGGAAGTGTACGCCCGGACCGACGGTCAGTCCTCCAGCCCGTCGCCGATCAGCCGCTCAACAATCACGCAGTCGCGCCAGGAGCCTTCGAGCTTGCCGTGACGGCGGTACACGCCAACCTCGCGGAAGCCGGCCTTGCGGTGCAGGGCGATGCTGGCCGTATTCTCCGGGAAGATGCGTGACAGCAGCTTCCAGAAGCCCTGCTGCTCAGCGGCCGTGAACAGTGCCTCCAGCGCCACCAGCCCGGCCCCGGCCCCGCGCGCTTCCCGCGCAACGTACACCGAATGCTCGGCGATGCCCGCGTAGCACGGCCGGCTGCGGTAGCTGCTCGCGCTGGCCCAGGCTATTACTGCGCCGTCGCGCTCTACGACAACCGTCGGGTAGTGGCCGCCCTTCTCGCGCAGCTGCGCCTCTAGCTGCTCGACGGTGCGCGGGTCTGTCTCGAACGTCGCGATCCGTTCCGCGATGCCCTCGTTGTAGATGCGCGCAATCGCCGCCGCATCTTCAGGGACGGCCAGACGGGTGCCAAGCATCGTTGTGCCTCTCGATCATCAGGTTGCGGCCACGAGACGAGCGGCGCGGCACACGAGCCATCAGGGTAGCACCCGAGGCAGGTCGCGCGGCACCGACCAGCGCTACGGCACCGCCGTTCTCGACGTGACCTTCAGCGGCACCGACGCAGGAGCCTCGGCGCGCACCAGCAGCACCAGTCCCGCCGACACGACCGACAGGACCACGAATAGCCAGAACAGCGGGTCATACTCGCCAAAGAAATCGTACGCTGCGCCGCCGCTGATCGGGGCCAGCGCCGTGGCGACCATCACGAACGCCGCCAGTGCCCCCGCGATGGTCCCGTACCGCTCGCGGCCGTAGATGTCGGCCACGAACGTCGGGCGCACCAGCGTGACCGCGCCACGCGACGCCCCGAACAGCAGCACGAAGATCACGAGGCCCGGCAGTCCGGGAATCACCAGCAGCCCCACCAGAGCCAGCGGCTGCAACCCCAGCACCACCGCCGCGTTCACGCGCAACGGCACGCGGTCGCCCAACACGCCCAGGATGATCCGGCCCACCACCTGCATCGCACCGACCAGCCCGCTCAACGAGGCCGCCAGCGTCGCCTCGTAGCCACGGTCGTGCAGGTAGGCGATCAGGTGAGTGTAGACGGCAATACTGGCGACGGAGTTCAGCGAGAACGCGGCAGCCAGCCAGCGGAATGACGGCTGCCGCAGCGCTGCCCCCACCGACAGCTTTTGCGTATGCCGGACCGACGCATGCGCGGCGTGCGGGGCCGGGTCGCCGTCCAGGTGCTGCCCGATGTCCTCCGGGCGACGGCGCAGCAGCAGCGCGTACGGCACGATGGTCGTGACGGCCAGAAACGCCGCCAGCGTCAGCAGCGCCGGCCGCCAGGTCAGCCACTCGATGAGCCAGGCGGCGACCGGGAAGAAAATGGTGCTGGCGAGGCCCGCCATCAGCGTCACGATAATCATGGCGCGGGTGCGCTGGCGCTCGAACCAGGCCGTGATGACCACAAAGGCCGGCTCATACAGTACGGTCGCCATCACGACACCGATCAGCGCCCAGATGACGTAGAACTGGATCAGGCTGCCGACCTGTGACAGCGCCACTAGCAGCACGACGGCGGCAACCGAGCCGAGCGTCATCAACACGCGCGGCCCGTGGTTGTCGAGCCAGTGGCCGACCGGCGCCGCCGCCAGCCCGGACAGCAGCATCGCCACCGACAGAGCGCCGGACATCTGCCCGCGCGACCAGCCGAGCTCGGCCTCCAGCGCCGGCATAAACGACGAGAAGCCGTAGTAGAGGATGCCCCAGGTGATCGTCTGGGTGATGCCCAGCATGATGGCGAGCACCCAGCCGTAATAGAGGCCGCCGAAGCGCGCGATCACCGAACGGCGCTCACCGGCAGCAGGCCGAGGCGTCGGTACTGGGGCTGGCCGCGCCCAC
>JBBQBU010000687.1:0-2697 GCA_038318015.1 Chloroflexota bacterium
CCGGTAGATGCTGTCGCCGTCGTTGCGGTAGTTCTTCGACGAGTTGATGCCGCCCTGCGCCGCAATGCTATGGGCGCGTCGCGGGCTGTCCTGGTAGCAAAACGCCTTGACGTTGTACCCAAGCTCCGCCAGGCTGGCGGCAGCGCCTGCCCCGGCCAGCCCGGTGCCGACCACGATGACGGTGTACCGCCGCTTGTTAGCGGGGTTCACCAGTTGCATGTCGAACTTGTGCTTCTCCCACTTCTTCTCGATCGGACCATTCGGAATCTTCGCGTCCAGGATGATCGAGGGCATGGGCTGAAACGGCGTGCGAACTGGCGCCGGGGGTGCCGGAGCGACGGAGTTACTGGTCACAGTCGAACCTCACGTTTCAGGGCAACAGCAGCGGGCGACGAGTGATGGACGGATGAGGCTGCGCCGGCGGCCATCATGGGCGGACGATCCCCGCCAGGACGGCCAGCGGGATGGCGATGTTGCCGCCGGCGATGACGACCGCCATGACGGTGGCGAACCCGCGCCAGAGATGGTTGTTGACCTGATTCCGCCAGCCCAGCGTCTGGGTCATGCTCCAGACGCCGTGGTACAGGTGCATCCCCAGCAGCACCATCGAGACGATGTAGACCAGCGAGACGACGGGATTCAGGAAGCCATTGACCACGTTGCCGTAGACATCCGTCTTGCTGAACTGTCCCGAGTAGGCCGTGCCCGTCGTCAGGTGCAGGATGTGGAACACGATGAACAGGGCCAGGATCACCCCGCTCCAGCGCATCGTGCGGGCGGCATACGTCGAGGCGATGCTCTTGCGCTCGGCGTAGGCCACCGGGCGCGCCGCCCAGTCTTGCCGCGTGACCTGCCAGGCTGCCCAGATGTGCCCTACCACTGACGCGAGCAGGACGATCCGCGCAATCCACAGCCCGCCCTCATGTGGCAGCAGCGGGTAACCCATGACCCGCAGCCAGGCCGCGTAGTCGTTGAGATGCTGTCGTCCCTCGAAGATGTGAAGGTTTCCGTACATGTGGACGAACGTGTACGCAAACAAGATAAGTCCGGTCACCGCCATGATGACCTTCTTCCCGATCGATGTCTGATACAGCGTGAGAGCACCAACCATCGCTTTGCCTGCACTTCCTCCGGAGGCGCCGGCGCGACCTGAGCCGGCGGCGCGCTGGCAGTAGGATAGTAGCGCGACTGCGTACGGACAACCGGGCCGGCGCGGCTCGCTTCCGACACGATTCCTGAGCATCGCACTACTGTGCCCTGCCCAGCCGAATTGTACGTGGTCGCGCAAGGTCAGATAGAAAGCGTCAGTCTCCTGCTCAGGCGGGCAGACGGTAGCCTCCGGCCAACCGCAGCTTGGCCCATTGCGGAATGACAGTGCGGGACGACAGCGGCCCCGTGCCAGACAGCCGGAGGGCTGGCAGGGGGCCGCAGCATCACGCGGGTGCCGCGTGTGCAGTCGGAAGACGAGGGGTCAGCGCGTCGCGGATGCCAGCCGCGTGTAGTCCGCGAACGCAGCCGCCGGGTCCACCGCCTTCGTGACGAGCCGCTGCTGCAACTGGCCCTGACAGAAGTCCGTCAGTAACGGGAGGTTCGGCTCCAGGCCGTACGGCTGCCAGTCGTCCCCAAACACCGCCGCTGTCTCCGACAGTTCGGCCAGCAGCCAGGGCGTCGTATCTGCGTAGTGCTGTCGGCGCTGATACGAGAGCATCTTGGCCGCCGTGAACGCCTTCATCAGACTGCCCAGCACCCAGGAGTTCGCCTCGACCACGGCCCGCCGCAGCTTGAGGAGGTGGTGTGCCGGGATGTATCCGTGCTTCGCGTAGTACGCCTTCTCGGCCGCGCGGTAATCCGAAATCATCGGCACAATCGGGCTGTCCGGCGCGAAGAAGGCGGGCGGCATGAAGGCTGCGACCAGCACGTCGATCTCACCCGCCAGCAGCAAGTCAACCAGGGACTTGCCGGCCGGACCATTGTGCACGTTGGCCGGCGCATCAGCCGGCGCGGTGCCGTGCCCGGCGTCGGCCGGTCCCTCGATGGGCGCGATGATCCAGTCAATCTTCCAGATGTCAACGCCGGCCTGCATCAGCGTAATCTTGGTCCAAGTGTTGCCGCTGTTCGGCCACCCGTCCAAACCGACGCGCTTGCCCTCCAGCGCCTTCAGGTCGCTGATGACGGTGCCGCGCTTCACCAGGAAGCAGCGGTGCCGGAAGGCGAACATCGGGAAAATCGGGAGGGCCACGAAGTCGGTGTTGCCCTGGGCGGTGTCGATCATGAACTTGCCGACCGAACCTTCGCCGCCGTGACAGGCGGGGTCGTCGGCAACCGGCCCCAGGCCGCGCCCGGTGTCGTAGGTGAGCGAGATGCCTTCGGGCACGATCTCACCGGTGAATAGCGGGGTCAGATGGTCCCAGGGGTAGCCTGCGAGTGTCAACGAAAGAGACGCCATCAGTCTAGCTCCTCGTCACCCACGCGGCCGATATCTGCACGCCACGGGGAGTGTCGGGCACAGCGTACCGCACGCTGACCCTAGAGAGGCGGCGGCCCCGCACGATGAGCCGCACGCACGAGTTGGGAATATGGCGCGCTGCCGATTCGTTCTTGATGGTGGAAAGACGCTACGGCGACGCACAATGACCCGTACAATCTGCTGAACGGGCAGCGGAATCGCGCGAAGCGGAGTGAGCAACACACATGGCT
>JBBQBU010000688.1:0-2684 GCA_038318015.1 Chloroflexota bacterium
CCAGCTCACGGCGTACCAGGGCATGATCTTTCCGGCCCTGGCAGCGTACAACGCCGGTGGCGGGCCGGTGAACGGGTGGCTGCGTGACTACGGCACCGACGACATGGATCTCTTCGCCGAACAGATCCCGTACGCCGAGACGAGCAACTACGTCCAGGTCGTCTACGAAAATTACCGCTTGTACCGCCGCCTGTACGGAACGTAAACAGCGTGTAAAAAGAAACGAGCTGCCCGAGAGGAGTAGAGCGATGGTTGCAACGCCTCAGCGCGCTACGGAGTCCGCTGCTATGGCTGGCCCGCACGATGGCGCGTATCGGGCGCCGGCGATCGGGATGAACGGCGTGGTCAGCGCGGCGCACGGGCTGGCCGCGACGGCCGGCCTCCGCATCCTGATGGAGGGCGGCAACGCCATCGACGCCGCCGTGGCGGTCGGCGCGGCGCTTGGCGTGGTCGAGCCGTTCATGTCAGGGCTGGGCGGCGGCGGCGGCTTCATGCTGATCCACGAGGGCAAGACCGGGCAGGTTCACGGCCTGGACTACATCGGCCTGCCGCCGGCTGCGTCCGACCCGAGCGTCTTCCCAAGTATCGAGGGCATCAGCCGCGACGTGCGGTCGTCCACGGTGCCGGGCACGCTCGGCGGCTGGCTGGCGGCGTTGGAGCGCTTCGGCTCGATGGACCGCGCGGCGGTCTTCGCGCCGGCGCTCGGGCTGGCCGACCGGGGCTGGCCGGTCACGGCGTTCGCGGCGCAACAGCTTGCGGAGTGCGCGAAGGCGCTGGGCCAGCATGCGTCGTCGCTCGGGGAGTACCAGCCGAAGGGCCGGCCGCCGGTGGCCGGCGAGGTCGTCCCGCGTCCGAATCTGGCCCGCACCTACCGCGAGGTCATCGAGGGCGGCGCGGAGACGTTCTACACGGGCGACCTGATGCGCCGCATCTGCACCGCGACGCAGGCCGCCGGCGGCTGGTTGGCTCCAGAGGACTTCGCGGCGTTTGAGACGAAGTGGGTCGAGCCATTGGCGATTGAGTACCGAGGCAAGACGGTCCGCACGCTGCCGCCGTACTCGCTGGGGATGCAGTACCTGGAGTGCCTCAAGATTCTGGAGGCGTTCGACCTGGAAGAGCTTGGGCACAACTCGACGGAGTACCTGCACGTCGTCCTGGAGGCGATCAAGCTGGCGAGCGCCGACCGCACCCGCTGGAGCCGCGAGGGTGCGCCGGTGATCCAGGCGTTGATCTCAGGCGAGTACGCCGCCGAGCGTCGCGCCCTGATCGACCCGGCACGGGCGCACCCCAGCGAGGGCGAGCGGTACCTGCCGGTCAAGCACGGCGAGGTGCCCCCTGGCGACCCGCTGCGCTACGCCCGCGACCACACGACCCACTTTGAGGTGGCCGACAGGTGGGGCAACATCGTGGCGGTGACGCAGAGCCTGGGGGCAGCCTTCGGGAGCGGCTTCGTGGCGGGCGACACCGGCCTGGTGCTGAACAACTTCCTGTACTGGACGGACCTGGACCCCGCCAGCCCGAATTACATGCAGCCGAACAAGCCGCGTGAGAGCGCGATGTCGCCGTGCATCGTCACCGATGGCGGGCGGCCGGTCCTGGGCATCGGCACGCCCGGCTCGTTCGGCATCCTCCAGACAACGTTGCAAATGCTCATCAATCGCCTGGACTTCGGCATGAACATCCAGGCGGCCATTGAAGCGCCGCGCGTGCGTGCCTTCGAAGGCACGCTGGTGGACGCCGAGTCGCGCATCTCGTCGGAGGCACTGGACGGCTTGCGGGCGCGCGGCCACACCATCAACGAACTGCCCGGCTGGACATGGAAGGTCGGCGGCGGACACGGCGTCGCGCTGGACCCTGACAGCGGGGTGCTGACTGGCGGCGCAGACCCTCGCCGTGACGGCGTGAGCGTGGCGTTCTAGGGGCTGGCGGGCCGTGGGGATCAAGTGATGTTGCGGCTGCGGCCACAGAAAGCGGCGACACGGGCAGGCCCGAAGGGAGGGGCTGCCCACCATGGGGCCCCTCGCCTTCGGCGGATCCGCTCGGCCCCGTCGTTCGTGCAACCGATATTTGGGCCGCGATGTCGCGGCCCGCAGGGCAGCGGCCCATGGTGGGATGGTGAGGGCCGCTACGGGTGCGGTCGGCGGGCCAGCACGTCGCGGTGCCTGACGCGCACGGACAGCGTGCCGCCATCAAGCGCCGCACGCTGCGCCCGCTCCCACCGCGCGATATCGACAGCAGGCACATCGCCGAGGTCGCGGGCGGCTTCGGCGACGTAGCGGATCAGGCGGGCCAGCACGCGGCGACCGGCCTCGCCGTCCTGTGCCCGCACCTCCCAGACGGACGGGGCGTCGGCCAGGATGTCCAGGCCGGCCGTCGCCAGCGCCGGCCCGAGCCGCCGGCCGGCCGTCGAGCCGCCGTAGCCGAGCATCCGGTGAGCCGGGCGATCCATGTGGCGATGAAACGCAGCGATCATCTCGGTGTCCAGCGGCGCGTCAGGCGCGAACGCCGTCAGGCCGTCGTAGGCCAGGGCCAGATGCACAAGGCCACCGGGGCGTACCAGCGCCGCCGCCCGTTCGGCCAGCCGGTCCAGCGGCAGTAGGTCGGCCAGGGCGTGCCCGACGATGAGATCAACGGAGCCGTCAGCAGGGCCGCCGGCTGCCGCGAGCGGTCGGAGGAGGTCGCAG
>JBBQBU010000689.1:0-2682 GCA_038318015.1 Chloroflexota bacterium
CTGCTGCTTCCCGATGATCCAGGACGAGTCGCGAGCGCCGGACACGGCAATCCCCGCGGACATGGCAACCCCCAGAAGTCAGACGTGCCCCACGGACGCGCGTCGGCGGGGTGCCGGGATCATAGCCGGGCGAGGGGCAAGGGGCGAGCACGCCCGTCTGGGTGCGCGCGCGTCGTCCCGTCCAGGATGGCACGGGCGCGCCGCGCCGGGGTCACGCTCTGTCCAGCACCACCCGGTTTCGCCCTTGCTGCTTGGCGCGGTACAGCGCCGCGTCCGCTCGCTGCAGCACGTCGCGGCCGTCGCTCACGCAGCCAGGCCGCCGCTCTGCCACCCCCACGCTGATGGTCAGGAATGGCGCGGTCGGGCTGGCCGGGTGCGGGATGTTCGCCTGCTGCACCGCCAGCCGGATGCGATCAAGCCCCAAGCCGGCCCGTGTCAGCGCCTGCTCCGCCATGATGACGGCGAACTCCTCGCCGCCGTAACGGTAGACACCGTCGCTCGTGCGGCACTCCCGCGCCAGGATGTCCGCGACCGCCCGTAGCGCAGTGTCGCCATCCAGGTGTCCCAACGCGTCGTTGTACGCCTTGAAGTGGTCCAGGTCGCACATGGCCAGCGCGTAGCTGTAGCCGTACCGTTCCGCTTGCCCCTCCAGTCGACAGAGGTCTTCATGCAGGCGCAGCCGGTTGCCCACGCGGGTCAGGGCATCCGTGCGCGCCGTCTCGAACAGTTCGCGGTTGGCGGCCTCCAACTCGTCCGTCTTCTGCGCCAGGCTCCGGTGCAGGCTCACCACGCGTTGCGCCGCGATGAGGCACACCTTCAAGTCCAGCGGGTCGAGCGGCTTCGTCAGGTAATCGTCTGCGCCAGACTGCACGCCGACCAGCGCGTGTTCCTTCTCCCGCAGCACAGTCAGGAAGACGAAGTACGCGTACGGCGTGTCCGGGCGTGCCCTGATCCGTCGGCAGAGGTCCGGCCCCTCCATGCCCGGCATCAGCCAATCGCTAATCACCACGTCAGGCAGTTCGCGCTCAAACAACTGCCACGCTGCAAGGCCGTCCGTCGCCACGATGCAGGTATGGCCCAGTCCTTCCACGGCCCGCTGTAACAGCAGCCGCCCCATCACGCTGTCCTCGGCGATGAGCACCCGCATCAGGCGACGTCCTGCTCCCTGCGGCACAGCGCCCGAAGCGCGGCGTTCACGCGCCCGATCTCTTCGCTCAATGCCACCATGCTCTGCTCAAGGGCCGCAGTATCATGCGAGCCGCTGTCTCCGCGCTGCTGCACGCGCTCGTCGCTCAGGCGCTCAACGGCCACACAGCGCCGCTCCAACTCGAACGCGCCCCAGGCGACCGCATCGCCGCGCAGCGTGTGGGCCGTCCGCCGGACCGCCGCAAAGTCGTCAGCGGTCACCGCCTCGCACATGCTCTCGAACTGGCGCGGCGCGTGGATCAGGAACAGGTCCGCGAGTTCCTCCACCACGCCGACATGCAGCGTGCGAAGCCGTGCAACAGCGGCCGGGTCGATGGGCGCATGCCTGGCTGCCAGTTCGTCGCTCCGATAGGGTGCCTGCGTCGGCACCTCCGAGATCGTCAGCGTATGGGCGGGCGTCTGCACGGTGGTCGGACCAGAGGGCGGCTGGCACGCATCGGGGGCGCGACCGTCGTCCGGCGCGCCCACCCACTGCTGCAGCATCTTCGCCAGGGCATCCGTCCGGAGCGGCTTCGCCAGGAAATCGCTCATGCCTGCGTCAAGGCACCGTTGCCGGTCGCCCGCCATCGCGTTCGCCGTCAGCGCGATCACCGGGAGCAAGCCATCCATCCCAGGCGTGGTGCCCGCATGCGTCAATCCCCCGTCTGCTTCGAGCCGTCGCAGGGCCATCGTTGCTGCGAATCCGTCCATGACGGGCATCTGGCAGTCCATCAAGACGACGGCGTAGCTGGTCTTTTTGACGGCGACCAGCACGTCCGCTCCGTTCTCCACGATGTCCGCAGCATACCCCAGTCGGTCGAGCATCCCCAGCGTCACCCGCTGGTTCACCTTCGAGTCTTCGGCGATCAGGATGCGCCGCTGAGCCAATTGTGGCAGGGGCGCTCCGTTGGTGCCCACCGGGACATTGCCGTCGTGTTGCCGGCCCGGCACTGCTGGTAGCTCTGTGGGCGGCGCGGCTGTCTCGGGCATCGTTGCGGCTGGTAGGCGGGCTGAGAACCAGAACGTGCTGCCCTGGTCAACGGCGCTCTTGACGCCGATCTCGCCGCCCATGAGCTGTACTAGCCGCTTCGAGATCGCCAACCCCAGCCCGCTCCCGCCGAACCGTCGGCTCGTTGATGCGTCGGCCTGCGAGAACGCCTCGAACAGTCGTGCCTGCACCCCCAGCGCGATGCCAATACCCGTGTCGCGCACCGCCACCCGGATCACCGCATCGTCGGCGGGGTCCGTCCGCACGCTGATGCTCACCTCGCCAGCCGGCGTGAACTTCACCGCGTTCCCCAACAGGTTCAGCATGATCTGTCGCAGGCGTCCGGGGTCGCCCGCCACGGCCTGCGGCACGTCCTCCGCCACCACTGCCGTGAGCCGTAGCCCCTTCTGCTCGGCCGCCGTCGCCATCAGCACCAGCACGTCGTTGACGGTACGGCGAATGTCGAACGGGATGACTTCCAGGTCGAGCCGCCCGGCCTCGATCTTCGA
>JBBQBU010000690.1:0-2681 GCA_038318015.1 Chloroflexota bacterium
TTCGCGATGCCATCGGCGCACCCAGTATCGGCCTGCCCACCACGTAGCCGGCCGCCGCGCGGTGAGCCTGTCCGCCGCCACCCCCGCGGGGTGCCCTTCAGATGTCTGCGCGCCGATGGGGTTGGCCCAAGCAGTCTGAGACTGAAGTCGAGGACTGACGTCCCCGCCTAACATCGTTGCGTCGCGCCGCAACGCCGAGGATACATCGGCAGGCACCGGATCGGAGCGCCTGCTCGGAAGGCCGGTCCCGGTTGCAGCGCGACCGCCGAGTCTAGGCGGTCGACTGGTGCCCACGCGTCTGGTCAGTCCGACGCAGAAACGCGAAGGGCACCCGCATGCCGCCCGGCCAGCCTGCCCGGGCCGACGTTCAGACTACCCTTTCAGGTCGTTCACGGCGCGCAGCAGCCCCTGGATATAGCCCGTCTGGTAGCCGCGTCCTCGGAAGTTCCAGCCCTCGTCCCCAAGCATGGCCGGCGCGTGGTCATCAATGATGGCCCCGGTGAACCCGGACTCCATCAGGGCGACCATCGCCGCGGTCACATCCAGGTCGCCGCTGCCCACAAAGCACTCCGAGAAGTCGCTGCCGGTGCCCTTGATGTCGCGGAAGTGGACGTAGACGATGCGGTTCTGCGGCCCGAAGTGCCGGATGCCGCGCAGCACGTTGGCCGTGCCGCCCATCTCGGTCCAACAACCGATGCAGAACAGGAGTCCCCAGGCCGGGCTCTTGATCGCCTGCGAGGCGCGCTCGAAGCTGTCGAAGCTGGAGAAGATGCGCGCAACGCCACCAATCGGGCCGTCGTTCGGGTCGTCGGGGTGCAGCGCCAGCCGGATGCCGGCCTCTTCGGCCGCTGGTACGGCCTTCGACGCGAAGAACTGGTGCGCTTCCCACAGCTCATCGGCCGAGATCTCCCGCCCGAACGTCAACTCATCCTTCAGGTCAGTGCGCTTGTAGGCCGTCATGATCGCGCCGCCGCGCCCCTCGACGTGTCCCGTGCGGTACAGCGGGTGCGGGCGGAAGTTGTAGCCCAGCACCGGGATGCCGGCCCGCCCGATGTTGCGAATAGTCTGGCAGTAGTTGTCCAGTTGCTCATCGCGGCCGGCTGCGCCCAGGCGGACCTTCATCCAGAAGTCGTGTGGCGTGTTCTGGATCGACTCGATCTTCAGGCCGTACCCTTCGACCCACTCGCGCAGCCGCACCAGGTCGTCGTACTCCCACCGCTCGTTGCCGGGCAGGCGCTGCGGGGTCGCCAAAACCACGCCCTCACAACCCAACTGCTTGGCGTAGATCAGGTGCTCGTCTAGAACCTCGCGCGGCAGCCCAATCGCAATACGCATTGCCTGTGGCACGCAGCCCTCCCGCTGGTCTTGCTTCTGGATGGTCGTTCATCGGGCCGGCGCGCAACTCGGGGCGCAACGGCAGGGAAGGATAGCGCGCGGGCGACAAGCGCGTGGGCGACAAGTGCGAGGGCACGGCTCGCGGCGGGACGGGCGCATCGCTACACTCTCCCCAACCTCCGCCAGCGTGGTGCCGGGCGCGTCAGCATCGCGGAGAGTCCTGGAGACGGTGGGCAGCGAGCATGGGCGAGATTGAGGAAGTGAAGCGGCAGGTCATTGCCGAGGTGGACCGGCTGGCACCGAAGCTCTGGGAGGCCGCCCAGAATATCGGGCGCAACCCGGAGTTGGGCCACCAGGAGACGCAGGCCGTTGCCACGCTGACGCGGCTGCTGGCGAGCGGCGATATTGAGGCCGAGATCGGGGTGGCCGGGCTGGCAACGGCGTGGCGTGCCCGAGTCGGCAGCCGTCGCCGTCCGACCGTCGCGCTCCTGGCCGAGATGGACGCCCTGCCGAACATCGGGCACGGCTGCGGCCACAACCTGATCGGGCCATCAGCGGTGGGGGCCACGCTGGCGCTGAAGGTCGTTGAGGAGTACCTGCCCGGCTCGGTGCTGCTGCTGGGGACGCCCGCCGAAGAATCGACGGTTGAGAACTCCGGCGGCAAGGTTCATCTGATCCGCGCTGGCGAGTTCGACAACGTGGACGCCTGCATCATGTTCCACCCCAGCCAGTACACGAACATGAGCCTTGAAGGGTCGCTGGCGGCGCGCGGCGTCGATTTCATCTATCACGGCAAAGCCGCCCATGCGTCGCTGTACCCGTGGGACGGTATCAACGCCCTGGACGGCGTGCTGCACACGTTCGCAGGCATAAACGCGCTGCGCCAGCACGTGCGCCCCGAGATCAGGATGCATGGCGTGGTGACGAGCGGCGGCGGTGTGCCGAACGTGGTGCCGCAAATGGCGTCGTGCCGGTTCCGGGTGCGCGCCCCAGTCGCCGAGCAGTTGGAGTCAGTGTTCCGACGGGTCGTCCAGTGTGCGGAGGGCGGCGCGCAGATGGCCGGCGCGCGCCTGGAGGTCCGCGAGTACATGCCGCCCTACGAGAACGTGGTGCCGAACCTGGCGCTGGCACAGGCGTTCCGCAAGAACCTGGAGGCCATCGGCCTGACGGTGCTGGACGGCCGGCCGGAGCCGGGTCTCGGCTCAACGGACTTCGGCAACGTGACGCGCCGGGTGCCGTCCATCGAGGCCGGCATCTCGATCTGCGAGCCGGACGCGCCGCACCATTCGGCGGCCTTCGCGGAGGCGGCACTGTCGGAGAAGGCGCACGGGGCATTGATCGCGGCG
>JBBQBU010000691.1:0-2673 GCA_038318015.1 Chloroflexota bacterium
CGGCCTTCTCGGCGGGCGCGCCAGCCACCACCGAACCGATACGGAACGGTGCTGCCTGTCCCTGAATCAGAATGCCCAGGCCGACCCGCCCCTGATCACTCGTCAGGCTCTGGCGGAAGCGGCTGAAAGACTCCGGCGACAGGAAGACGGTGTGCTGCTCGCCAACGCTCTGGGTCATCACGTCGGAGGTGGACATCGCCACGCGCGTCAGATCAACGCCCGTTCCGGCCGCCGCTATCAGTGCACGGTACTGGGCCACGAACGCGGCAAGGTCGCCCGCCCGGTCGCCCGTCAATTGTGGGTCGCTGACGCCGGTGCCGCCCGGCAGTTTCCGCTGCTCGGCCAGTGACCGGCGCGCGCCCTCCCAGGCCGCCCCCAACAGGTAGCGCGAGTCAAGCGGGCGGAAGAAGCGGTCCTGAATGGCGTTGTAGACGGCGCTAATCAGGACGATGCCTGGCTCAATGTCGGCCTGATTGACGACTGCCGCCGGGGCGACGGCCGGCGCACTTGATGGACCGCCAGGCGAGACACCCGCGCCGGACGACGGCGCACCGGCCTGCCTGGCCGCATTTGATTGGGCGGGCGGCTGTCCTGCGCCTGACGACGATCCGCTGCTCGTGGCAGCCGACTGTTGGCCGCCAGCAGCGCCGTCTTCATGCCCAAGCAATGGCGCGAAGACCGACGACGGTGCAAACGCGAACAGCGTCAGCAGTACACCGAGCAGCAGACCACCGAGCAGCAGTCGGCTCGGCATCTGGCCGCGCGCCTGCGAATGTTGGGGGCGAGCGGCATCATCAGAGCGAATCATCGAGTCGTATCCTCCGGGCGCCGATAGGATGGGTCGGACGCTCGTCGCCCCAGGTCATGATACGGCGTTCGGGTGCCCATCCTCCCGCATTCTGGCCGCTCGCAGACGCCCCAACCTCAACACGAGGGCCAGATGCCCTGTCTCTCGGCGGCCCGCCTGCCGTATACTGCCGCGTATCCGGCGGGCCGGGGTCAACTGGTGCTGTCCATCGTCGTTCCCATTTATAACGAAGTCGAGAACGTCCCTGAGTTGCACGAAGAGCTTCAGGGCGTCCTCAAGGCGTTCGGCCGGCCGTACGAAATCTTGTACGTGGACGACGGCAGCAGGGACGGCAGCCACGCGCTGCTGAAGCAGATTGCCGACGCGAACCCCGAGGTCGTCGTCATTCAGTTTCGGCGCAACTTCGGGCAGACGGCCGCGCTGGCGGCTGGCCTGGAAGCGTCACACGGCGATGTTGTCATCTTCATGGATGGCGACTTGCAGAACGACCCGGCGGAGATTCCGCGCCTGCTCCAGACGATGGAGGAAGGCGACTTCGACGTGGTCAGCGGCTGGCGCAAGAACCGACAGGACGCAGCCATCAGCCGCAAGCTGCCGTCGCAGATGGCGAACTGGCTGATCTCGAAGGTCAGCGGGGTCGAACTGCACGACTACGGCTGCACGCTGAAGGCGTACCGCCGCGAAGTGCTGAAGAACGTCCGACTGTACGGTGAGATGCACCGGTTCATCCCGGCCTATGCGGCCTGGGCCGGCGCGACCGTCACCGAGCTACCGGTCAACCATCGGGCGCGGAAGTACGGCAAGTCCAAGTACGGCATCAACCGCACCATCAAGGTGCTGCTTGACCTGCTGACCCTCAAGTTCCTCAGCAGCTACTCGACCAAACCGATCCAGCTTTTCGGCGGCCTCGGCGCGATCTCGATCATGTTCGGGTTCCTGGCGACGCTGTTCGTGCTGTACTCGCGCTACTTCGAGGCCGTGCGGGTTCACCGGAACCCAGTCGCGCTGATCGCGGTCTTCCTGTTCCTGGCCGGGCTCCTCTTCATTACCCAGGGCTTGCTGGCCGAGTTGGTGACGAGAACCTACTTCGAGTCACAGGGTAAATCGACGTACGTCGTCAGATCCGTGATCGGGCGCGGGCTGCGCGGCCGGCGTGCCATCCGGGCGAACGGCAACGGCACAGCCCGCTCGACGCGCTACGTTCGGTATGGCGTCGCTGCCGTGCGACGTTCGCGTGCAGACGGCCGGCCGCTTGCCGGGGTCGGTGGCAGCGTCGGGCGGGCCGGCTAGCCTGCCGCCGTGTCGATTGATCGCACGGCGGCACGAGCATCGTTCGGCGGTCGCACCCGTGCGCTGATCGCCGCCCATCCCGACGCCCTCGCCATTGGCCTGATCCTCTTGGTCGCCATCAGCGTCCGGGTGGCGTTCGCCTTCCGGGTGCCGGTCTTCCTGCTCCGCGACAGCGTGAGCTACTTCCTGCCCGCCTGGGACTTGCTCAACGGCTACGGCTTCGATATCTCAATCCGGCGGACGCCGGTCTACCCCGCCTTCCTGGTCGGCGCGATGGCGCTATTGGGAGAAGACCTGCTGGCGATAGCCTTCGCGCAGCACATCGTCGGGGCCATCAGCGCCGTGCTGGTCTACATCCTGGGGCGGCAGACCGTCGGGCGGCTGGCCGGGCTGATCGCGGCAATCATCACCGCCCTGAACGGCTCGCTGATCGTCGCCGAGCATTACCTGATGCCCGAAGTCGTGCTGATCTTCCTGTTGCTGCTGACGTTCGTCGTGTTTCTGTCGGCGCTGCGGAGCGGCCGGCGACCAGCGTTCTTTGGGGCGGGCGCGCTGCTCGGGCTGGCGCTGCTCTG
>JBBQBU010000692.1:0-2673 GCA_038318015.1 Chloroflexota bacterium
GAGGTCCGCGCCTCGCTCGACCTCAGCCGCGCGGCCTTGAGTGGCGACGTGCGCGCCTTCCTGAAAGAGATGCGGGCCGTGGAGCGGGACACCCGCGAGCGGCTGGAGGCGCAGGACCGCGAAGTCGCCCTGCACGCCGTCGGCGGCCTCGTCGAAGACCTGGCGGACGACTACACCAATCAGCCGGAGGTGAGCGCCTACCTGGATGACGTGCGCGAAGGCATCCTGGCAGATATTGGCCTCTTCCGGGCGAACCCAGCCAACGGGCACGGGAGTGGCCGAGCCGCTGCCAGTGGCGGAGACCCGATGCAGTTGATCCAAGCCCGCGCCTTCCACAAGTACGAGGTCAACGTCGTCGTGGACAACGGCGACAAGGTCGGTGTCCCGGTCATCGTTGAGTCTAACCCCACCTACCCGAACCTCATCGGGCGGATCGAGCGGGAAGCCGTCTACGGCGCGCTGCTGACCGACCTGACGCTGATCCGGCCGGGGGCGCTCCACCGCGCGAACGGCGGGTACCTCGTGGCGCGGGTCGAGGACGTGTTGCGTGCGCCGCTCGCCTGGGGGGCACTCGAACGGTCGTTGCGTGAGGGTGCCGTCGCCATTGAGGAGGCCGGCGAGGCGCTCGGCTTGAGCAGCACGCGCGGCCTCCAGCCTGACCCGATACCGCTGGACGTGAAGGTGTTGTTGCTCGGGGACGCCGCCAGCTTCTACTTGCTGTACAGCCTGGACCCGACCTTTCAGCAACTGTTCAAGGTCCGTGCCGACTTTGAGTCCGTGACACCGCGCACGCCAGAGTCCGAGGCCGTCTTTGCGGGCATCATGGCGGGCTGCTTCCGGCCGGACGGCCTTCAGCCGGACGCGTCGGCGCTGGCCTTGCTGGTCGAAGCGTCGTCGCGGATGGCCGACGATCAGCAGAAGCTCGCCATCCACTTCGGGAAGCTGGTTGAGCTGATTCGCGAAGCCGAGCACTGGGCCGCTGTTGGCGGTTCAACGATGGTCCGGGCCGACGACATGCGGCGCGCCATTGAGCAGCGCATCTACCGTTCGGCGCTGGTGCAAGAGCGCCTGCGCGAGATGGTGCAGCGCGGCATCCTGCTGGTGCAGCCGGCGGGGAGCGTGGTCGGGCAGATTCACGGCCTCGCCGTTATGCAACTGGGCGACATGCCGTTCGGCCAGCCGTGCCGCATCACCGCGACCGCCGGCCTGGGCCATGACGGCGTGCTGGACATCGAGCGGCAGGCCGAACTGGGCGGGCACATCCACACGAAAGGCGTGCTGATCCTGGGGGGCTACCTTGCCGACCGGTACGCGCAGGATAAGCCGTTGGCTCTGACCGCGCGCCTCGTCTTCGAGCAGAGCTACCAGGAGGTCGAGGGCGACTCGGCGTCGTTGGCCGAGTTGCTGGTGCTGCTGTCCCGGTTGGCTGAGGTGCCGCTCTCGCAGGGCATCGCCGTGACCGGCTCGGTCAACCAACACGGCGTGGTGCAAGCCGTGGGCGGCGTGAACCAGAAGATCGAAGGCTTCTTCGACATCTGCAATGCGCTCGGGCTGACCGGCGAGCAGGGCGTCGTCCTGCCGGCCTCGAACGTCGAGAACCTGATGCTGCGGGAGGATATCGTGGCGGCGGTCGCGGCCGGCACGTTCCACATCTACGCCGTCCGCACGGTTGACGAAGCGCTGGAGATCATCACCGGCGAGGCAGCCGGGGTGCGCTCGGCGGCCGGCGCGTTTCCCGACGGCAGCATCCACCGGCGCGTGGACGACCGGCTGCGCGCCCTGGCCGAAGGGCTGCGCAGCTTCGAGGCACACACGAAGGCGCGGCAGAACGGTAAGGCCAGCCCGACGCACAGCCGCCGGTAGGATCAGTGTCAGTGCGTACACGGCGGCTCCGACGTGAGCCGGGGCTGTCGTGTGCGGGCTGCCAGCCCCGGTCCAGCGAGCGCACCGTTCAGCGTCAGCGTTCCGGTGAGGATGCATCACGATGGCGGCGACAGACGGAAGACCTGGGCACCGCAGACCCACATGGCGACGCGCAGTGTTGCTTGTGGCCGTGGTGTTGGCCCTGTCTGTTGCGATGACCGCGTCACACGCCACACGCGTCGGCATCGTGACGCTGCTGCTGTTGCCGGAGGCGGTACCTGATCCGCCGGTCCGCCCGCTCCTCTGGTTGTCTGCGCCGCCCACCCGCGAGGAACATGCGTATGAGTCGGCAGCGGGCCACATTGAGGCTGACCTGTACCGGCCAGCGGGTGGCGGTCAACACGGCGCCATCATCCTCTACACTGGCGCGTTTGGCCTGCGTCGCGATCCCTCATTCGTGCAGGTCGCGGAGGGACTGGCCCGGGCCGGCGCGGTCGTCCTGGTCCCCGAATCTGAGGCGCTGCGGTCAGGTGATCTGCGGATCGAGGAGGTAGACACGCTGCTCAGGGCGGTGGCGATGCTGCGCAGTCGGCCGGAGGTTGACCCGGCGCGCATCGGCATCGCCGGGTTCTCGGTCGGTGGCTCGCTGGCGCTCCTGGCCGCCGAGGACGAGATCGGCCGCGAGCAGATCGCGTTCGTCAACGTCTTCGGCGCGTACTACGACGCCCGTGACGTGTTCCGGTCGGTCGCGAGTCACGAGATCAAGCTAGGCAGCCAGTGCGTCACCTGGGTGCCGGTCGATGTCTCGGT
>JBBQBU010000693.1:0-2666 GCA_038318015.1 Chloroflexota bacterium
TCGCGCCGTCGATATCGCCCTGACCGGACGCGACATCGGACGGGGCGAGCGGGTGCCGATGGCCGGCGTCCCGGCGGTAGCCGCCGAAGGGTACATCGCGAAGTTGATTGGTCTGGGCCACCGCGTCGCCATCTGCGACCAGATTGGCGAGGTGCCAATTCGCGGCCTCGTCAAACGCGAGGTGGTGCGCGTGATCTCGCCGGGCACACTGGTCGAGGACGGATTACTACCAGCGCGCGCCAACAACTTCCTTGCCGCCGTCGTCGTTGAGCGGGGCGCGGCCGGACTGGCAACGGTGGACGTGAGTACCGGCCACCTCGCGGCGACCGAGATACGCGGCCCGGCCTGGAGTGCGCTGCTGGCCGCCGAGTTGGTGCGCCTCGGGCCGGCCGAGTGCCTGGTGCCGGCCCACGACCTGGGCGACGACGAGAACGCGAGTCTGACGGCGCTGCTGCCGTCGGGTTCTCGAACGACGCCGCGTCCGGCCTCGTCGTTTGCGCCGCACCGGGCCGGCGACCGTCTCCGCCGGCAGTTCCAGACGGCGGCCCTCGCCAGCCTGGGCCTGGACGAGCGCCCGCTGGCCGCCCGCGCGACGGCCGCCATCCTGGAGTACGTCGAGGAGACGCTGCCGTCGGCTATCGGCCTGCTCGACCGGCTGGAGTTGTACGCCGTCGAAGGATCGATGGTGCTGGACGGAGCGACCCGCCGCAGCCTGGAGTTGACGGAAAGCATCCGCAGCGGCGGACGCGAAGGCACGCTGCTCGGGGCCATCGATCTGACGGCCACGCCGATGGGCGCACGGATGCTCCGGCGCTGGCTGACCCAGCCGCTACTGGACCGCGAGGTCATTGAGGCGAGACACGCGGCGGTTGGCTGGCTCGTGAAGCATCGGCTTCTGCGCGCGGAGTTCGCGGAGGCACTGGGGGCGCTGCCAGACCTGGAGCGGCTGGCGAGTCGGGCGGCGCAACGGACGCTCAGCCCGCGCGAGGCCATCGCCATCGCCGGGGCCGTCCGACACCTGCCGACGTTCGCCCGAACGCTGCCGGATGACGCGCCACCGCTGCTGGTGGCGTTGCGCGGCGACCTCGGGGAGTTTGGCGCGCTGGCAGAGCGCATCGAGCGCACCATTGAAGAGCCGCCGCCGGCCGCGTTCGGCGAAGGCGTCATCCGCAAGGGCTGCTCGGCCGAGTTGGACGAGGTCCGCCTGCTGGCCGGCGACACCCGCGCCTGGATCGCCGACCTGGAACGTTCCGAGCGCGAGCGGACGGGCGTTCGTGGCTTGAAGGTCGGCTACAACCGCGTCTTCGGCTATTTCCTGGAGTTGAGCCGCACGGTCGTCGCCCAGGCCACCGACTACTACCAGCACGAACTGACCGGCGCAGCGACGGTCGGGGAGCATCTCGAAAGACTGGAGTACGTCCGCAAACAGACGATGGCTGGCGCTGAACGGTTCGTGACGCCGAAGTTGCAGGAGTACGAGCTGCGCGCCCGGAACGCTCAGGAAGAGATCGTCAGGCTGGAGCGGGCCGTCTACGCCGAGATCCTGGATGCGGCGGCGGCGGTCGCGCGGCCACTGCTCGACACGGCGTCGGCGCTTGCGCGGCTGGACACGCTGGTCGGGTTCGCGGAACTGGCAGTGCGTCACGAGTACGTGTGCCCCGTCATGATGGATGACGGCTCGGTGGAGATCATCGGCGGGCGGCACCCGGTCGTAGAACAGGCCATCGGGCGCGAAGCGTTCATGCCGAACGACACGCGGCTCGGCATGCCCGACGCGACCATCGCCATTCTGACCGGCCCGAACATGGCCGGCAAATCGACCTACCTGCGGCAGGTAGCACTGATCGCGCTGCTGGCCCAGATCGGGTCGTTCGTGCCAGCCACGTCGGCCCGCCTGAGCATCGTGGACCGTGTGTTTGCGCGGGTCGGGGCGCAGGATGACCTGGCGGGTCAGCGTAGTACTTTCATGGTCGAGATGATCGAGACGGCGAATATCCTGCGAAACGCGACGCCGCGCAGCCTGTTGGTCCTGGACGAGATCGGGCGTGGCACCAGCACCTTCGACGGCATTGCGGTCGCCCGCGCCGTCGTGGAGCATCTGCACGACAACCCCCGCCTCCGCTGCAAGACGCTGTTTGCCACGCACTACCACGAGCTTGCCGACCTTGCGAACGAGTTGGACGGCGTGACCAGCCTGCAAGTGGAAGTGTTGGAGCGCGGCGACCGCGTGGTGTTCCTGCACCGCGTCGTGACTGGCGCGGCCGACCGCAGCTATGGCGTCCACGTCGCGCGGCTGGCCGGCGTGCCGGAGCCGGTGGCCCGCCGCGCGGCCGCCATCCTGGCCGACCTTGAGCGCGCCCGCGACGCCCAGGCTCAGGCGGGCACGGCGGGTGGCGGGGCCGCAGCGGCCCCGCAGCAGCCGTATCTACCGGCCGGCACCCTGGAGGTGCTCCGCCGGCTGACGACGCTGGAACCGTTGCGGATGTCGCCGCTGGACGCACTGGCGGAACTGGTCGAACTGGTCAGCCTCGCGACGAGCGGGCCGCCGGACCCCAACGTGGCGTCGAAGCCCGGCGAGCCAGCCGCCAAGGCACCAGCGTGATCCGGCAGCTTTCACCGGCGGTGGCCGCGCGCATCGCAGCGGGCGAAGTGGTGGAGCGGCCGGC
>JBBQBU010000694.1:0-2665 GCA_038318015.1 Chloroflexota bacterium
CAGGCCCGCCACCGCCGCGCGACGTGGCGGCTGTCCGTCGCGACGGCGGCAGCGGTGATCCTGGCCGGCTTGCCGCTGTCGCTGGTGGTGACGCCGCTGGTCTACCTCGTCATCATCCTGTTCACCAAAGCGACGAGCGTCGTCGTGCCGCTGTCGCCAGCGGTGCCGCAACTGTTCCGGGCGGTCGCGCGGTCCATTGGTTCGCTGATGGACGTGGTCGAGGCGAGCGACAAGGGACCGATCCCGCTGGCGATGGTCGGGCCGGCGGCGGTCGGGGTGGTCATGCTGTTGCTGCCGGGCGTGCTCATCATGCTGGCGGTGTGGCTGCTGCTGCGCCGCCTCTTCTCCGGCGCGGGCGTCGGTGGCCTGGTGATCGGCCTGGGCGCACGCGCGCCGCAGCCGGACGACCTGGAAGAGCGCCAGTTGCTCAACGTGGTTGAGGAGATGGCGATTGCCGCCGGTCTGCCGCCGCCCCGCGTGATGTTGCTGGACGGGCAGATTGCCAACGCCGCCGTCGTCGGCTCCTGCCCCGAAGACGCCGTGGTGGTGGTGTCGCGCCGCCTGCTGGACGAGATGAACCGCGACGAGACGCAGGGTATCCTGGCGCATCAGATCGCGTCCATTGGCAACGGGGATCTGGGCATTGCGCTGTCGATGGTGACGGTGTTCCGTACCTGGGGGCTGGTGAACACCCTGCTGGACGCGCCGATCAGCTCCTCTGCCCGCGCGACGCTCTGGCGGCTGCTGGGTGTGCTGCGCGGCCGGACCACCGACGACGCGGCCCTGCGCGCCGCCGAAGCCGCCCGCCTGCTCGGCTCGCGTGTTTCGACGGTGGAGTGGGAAGACGTGAACATGGTCCTGGGCACCGACGAGGAGAAGGCTCGTGCGCCCGGTGGCATTGTGGGCCTGCTGCTCAAGATTCGCGTGTTCGCGCTGTTTCCGATCTGGGCGGCGTCTGGCCTGGCGAAGACGGCGCTGCTGGTGCTGGTGATGGCGCTGCTCAGCCCGATGCTGGCCTGGACGTGGCGCACCCGGCGCTACCTTGCGGACGCGACGGCGGTGCAGTTGACGCGCAACCCGGACGGCATCGCGCATGGCCTGATGAGCCTGCTGGCGCGCGGCGGCGGCATCCGGGGCGGTGCCTGGGCAGACCACCTGTTCGTGGTGGGCGGCGGCGTGACGGACCGCGCCCGCGCGCAGAAGGAAGACCTGGAGGCGCTCCAGGCTGAGCTCGAGCAGGAGAGCGCCGGGAAGTCTGGCGCCGAGAAGGTGGCGGCGCGGCTGCGGGCCGGCAACCGCTACCGACAGCGGCTCCAGGCCGAAGCCGACAACACGGACGGCGGCGACCAGGACCAGTCAGAGATCGGGCAGATGGGCTGGCTGTCGGTGCACCCAACGTTGCAGAGTCGGCTGAAGCGGCTCCAGGCGATGGGGGCGCACGTCAGTGCGGAGGCGCTCGACGACGGCGGCGCCGGCAAGAAAATGTGGTTGAGCCTGTTGATCTTTAGCCCGTTCTTGGCGCTGGTCGTGTTCCTGATGGGCGTCGTCGTGGTGCTTGCTACCGGCCTCGTCATCGTGTTCATGATGATCCCGATGGCCCTGGTGTATGCCGTGTTTGAGTGGCTGTTCTGACCGCCCAGTCGGGCGAAACCGGGCTGACTGGGCCGGCGCGGCCCTGCATGCGTTGAGATTGGAGGAGTGCCGATGCTAGGTGCGCTCGTCGGGCTGGTGGGTATCGTGTTGGTGGTGGCGGTCGTGCTGGTGGCTGTCGCCGTGATGATCTACAACGGGCTGGTCGGCCAGCGGAACCAGGTGCAGAACGCCTGGGCGCAGATCGATGTACAGCTCAAGCGGCGGCACGACCTGATTCCCAACCTCGTGAATGCAGTCAAGGGGTTCATGACGCAGGAGCGCGAGATTCTGGAGCGCGTGACGCAGGCGCGAGCCAGCGCCATCTCGGCGGGCAACAACGTGGAAGCCCGCGCCGACGCCGAGAACGCCCTGACTGGCGCGGTGCGGTCGCTGTTCGCGGTGGCCGAGGCCTATCCCGCGCTGCGCTCCAATGAGAACATGCTGGCGCTGCAAGAGGAACTGTCGTCAACCGAGAACCGCATTGCCTTCGCGCGGCAGTTCTATAACGACGCGGTGATGGCGTACAACACCGGGCAGCAGCAGTTCCCGGCCGTGCTGTTCGCGGCGAACCTGGGGTTTCGCCAGTCCACGCTCTTCGAGTTGACCGACCCGACCGAGCGCGCCGTGCCGACCGTCTCGTTCTGACACCGGCGCGCAGCACGGGCGTGCGGCGCTAGTTGGGGCCGCGCATGGTGCCGTCGGCGTACATCGCTTCGAGCTGGCGGTAGTACTGCAACCGGTCTTGCAGCTTCAGCACCTCAATGGACAGCCGCAGGATCTCGTCGCGGTTTTCCAGCGCCGCCGCCTCGACCTCTGCCGCGCGCCGGGCGATCTCTTCGCCCTCGGCGTCGCCTTGCGGCAACTCCATATTGATGTAGGCGTGGTCGGGAATCCGCACCAGCCGGCGGCGCTCATGGTCGAGATGCTGCATCTGGCGCTGGGTTTCCCCCACTTTGCGGGCATAGTATTGGCCGAGCGTCCCAGACTCCACCGAACCCCTCCCCTGGCTGCATCATCATGGTGCAGCGTACCA
>JBBQBU010000695.1:0-2658 GCA_038318015.1 Chloroflexota bacterium
ACTGGCATGGATTCGATCCGCGCCAAAAACGGCTTAGGATCTGCACGGGACTAACCGTTACACCCGGAGGCAGTCTGACTCCTTATGAAAGCGCCCTCTGATGAGACGGTTATCGCCTGACGAGTCCTAAGGCGTGCCGTGGGGCGCGCGGCGAAGGCGGGCTGTCAGGTGCGCGTAGAAGTCCCGCGGGTCGCCGCGCCGCGCGAAGATGGTCCGCTCGTCGGCAACGCGGATGGTGACCTCCTGGCCAACCGGCAAGTCAAAGTCCACCTGCCCGTCAGCCGAGGCGATGGCCGGCTGGCTCCGCACGACCGTCAACGTCAGGTTCGCGGAGTCCGGCAGCACCAGGCTGCGGAGCGCCGACAGGTGCCCCGCCACCGGCACCACCACCAGATTCTTCAAGTCCGGGGCCAGGACCGGGCCGCCGGCCGCCAGCGCGTACGCCGTCGAGCCGGTGGCCGTGGCGACCACCACCGCATCAGCCGTGAACCGCGTCACCTCGCGCTCGTGGACCGCCAGGTCGATGGTGATGGCCCGCAACTGCGCCCCTCGTGCGACGACTACGTCGTTCAGGGCGATGGCGCTGTGCCCGCCCACGTGCACGCGCAGCATCGCCCGGTCGTCGCGCCAGAACTCGCCGGCCAAATACGGGTCAAGATGGTCTTCAATCTCGTTCGGCAACAACTCGGCCAGGAAGCTGAGGGTGCCCATGCCAATTGGCACGATCGGTACCTGCGCCATGGCTGCCCAGCGCGCCGTGCGGAGGGTCGTGCCGTCTCCGCCGAACGTCAGCGCGAGGCTGAACTGATCGGCCTGCGCCGGGTCCAGGTCGAACGCCGACAGCATGGTGCACGCGACGCGGCGCTGTTCCAGCAGGTGGCGGACGTGCCCGGCGACTTCGCCGGTCTCGGGCCGGTACGGCTGGTGAATCAGTGCAACGTGTGACATCAAGCGTTCAGCACCTACCGCACCGGCACACGGGCGAGGGCAGCCCGCACCGCCGCCTCCCCAGCGGCCGAAGCGGACGCAAGATCGGCGGGAGAGTTGGCCGGGGCGTTCGTCAGCCACAACAGGAACTCGACGTTGCCGGCCGGGCCGCGAATCGGGGAGGGCGTCAGGCCGCGCGGTCGGAGGTTGTGCGCCAGTGCCCAGGCCCACATGTCGAGCAGCACGCGCCGATGCGTGGCAGCATCACGGATGACGCCCCCGCGCGGCACCTGCCCCTTGCCGACTTCGAACTGCGGCTTCACCAATGCCACCAGGGACGCGCCCGAACGTGTGACCGTGCTGATGGCCGGCAGCGCCATCCGCAACGAGATGAACGACAGGTCACAGACGGCAAGGTCGATAGGCTCCGGCAGGCTGGCGAGCGTGCGGACGTTGGTGCGCTCCATCGAGATGACGCGCTCGTCAACGCGCAACCGATAGTCAAGCTGCCCGTGGCCCACGTCCACCGCGTAGACCCGCTGTGCGCCGCGCCGCAGCAGCGCGTCCGTGAAGCCGCCGGTCGAAGCGCCAGCGTCCAGGCAGATCAGGCCGTCCACCACCAGGCCGAACGTTGCCAGCGCGTGTTCGAGCTTCTCGCCGCCCCGGCTGACGAAGCCTTCCGCCGTCTCGACGGTCAGCACGGCGTCCGGCCCGACCTGCGCGGCCACCTTGCCGGCCGGCTTGCCGTCCACCGTCACCAGCCCGGCCACAATCAACGATTGCGCCTTCTCGCGTGATGCCACCAGTCCCCGCGCGACCAGCGCCACGTCAAGGCGTGTGCGGTCGGCAGCGGCGGGCATGGGCGGGGGCGGCTGGGGCGCGGTCATGCTGGTGGGCAGACTCCGGCAGAGAATGCAGCGCACGCCGACCGTGCCCCCAATTTTGGCACATCGGCCTCCGTCCGGGCAGAACAGATGCAGAAGCCCCCGCGTCCGGGGAGGGGACGCAGGGGCCAGGGAGGGGAGAGGGTGTTCAGGTGAGGGACGCGCTACCCGTCGATGTACTCGCGGAGGCGGTTCCGCAGTTTCGGCTGCCGCAGCTTGCCCAGCGCTTCGGCTTCGATCTGGCGCACGCGCTCGCGGCTGACGCCCAGTTCTTCGCCAATCTCACCAAGCGTCCGGTCGCGGCCGTCCTCCAGCCCGAAGCGCATCCGTAGCACTTGCCGCTCACGCGCGTTCAACTCCTGAAGCGCGCGTTCGACCTGGTGCTTCAGCATCGCATCGTCGGCGGCTTCGGCCGGGGCACGGGCGGCCCGATCCTGGATGAAGTCGGCAATCGTGTTGCCCTCATCCTCGCCAACCGTCGTCTCCAGGGAGATCGGCTGCTTGGCCGCCCGCAGGATCTGTCGCACCTTCTCAGCCGTCGTGTTCATCGCCGCCGCGATCTCTTCGGCGTTCGGCTCGCGGCCCAGCCCCTGCTGCAACTCGCGGGACGCCTTGTACACGTCGCCGATCAGCTCGATCATGTGGACCGGCACGCGGATCGTCCGGGCTTGGTCGGCAATCGAGCGCGTCACCGCCTGCCTGATCCACCAGTATGCGTAGGTCGAGAAGCGGTACCCCTTGCGGTAGTCGTACTTCTCCACCGCCCGTGCGAGGCCGATGTTCCCCTCCTGGATCAGGTCCAGCAGCGGCAGGCCGCGCCCCATGTACTTCCGGGCGACCGACACGA
>JBBQBU010000696.1:0-2658 GCA_038318015.1 Chloroflexota bacterium
TTCTTGCGCCACGTAGGTATGGCGGCCCAGCAGCGTCGTCCAGAGGTCCGGGGCGCAGTCCTCGCCAAAGAACACCTCGGCCCCCTCCCGCCCGAACACCTGCTTGACCACCAGATGCTCGCGCGGCAGGTCGGGCGGCAGGTCGTCCACCATCCAGGTGCCCGGTAGATGCGCGTGGATCGCCGCGCGGGCCTCGGCGTCGAACAGGCCGGCGTCGTCTCGGCGCGCCCAGATCCAGGCCATCAGCCCCTTGTTCTGGAGCAGCAGCCCGAACAGTCCGTTCAGGATCGTTGCCCAGCCACGTGATGCGGCCTCTTGCATCGCGCTGAACGTCGGGGTGCCAAAGACAGTCTCGAAGGCGAGGTACCGGTACAGCGCCTGGACTGGTTGCCCGCGTAGCGTCAGGCCGCGCCGGGTGAAACGCAGGTTGCCGGCGTCCGCCAGCACCACACTGACATCGTGCACGGCCAGGACCGGGCGGAGCAAGTCGGCTGTGAACGCCATCTGCGACAGGTCTTCCAACTCGCTGGCCGTCGTCACGATGCCGAGCGCGCCGCCGGCCGGCACCAGCCGCGCAGACAAGTGGGCCTCACCTAGCCCGAGCGCGCCGAGCACCGCCCGCGTGAGGTGGTCGCCCAGGCCGGCGCTCGGGCGCACGAGGCAGCGTGCTTCCGTCAGCAACTCGGCCACGATGCGGTCACAGGCGATGCCCTCGCGGACGCCAGACGGCGTGTCGGCGTTGAGTTCCAGCAGCCGCCAGCGCCCGCCCTGCGCCTGGTCTTCCTGCACGAAGTCGAAGCGCCCGAGCAGCGGCAGGCGCGGCGCTTCGCGGGCCAGCAACTCGGCGGCGGCCCACGGGAACCCGAGCGCCATCGTGGTCGGCACGTCGGCGGCGATGCGCTGGCCGGCCGCGTAGAACACCCGCGAAAATGTCGCAGTGAGGCGGGCCAGCAACGCCACGTCCTGGCGCGGCAGCACCAGCGCGTTGAGCGCGAGGTACGGCTCGCCGCGAACCATCAGGTCGGGGATCATGGCGTCAAGCTGCGCGCGCCGCCAGAAGCGGCGGTACAGCGCCGGGCTGATGCGGTTCGGCGCCGTGACGAGCGCACGCACGCCGGCAGCCTGCGTCGTTCCGAGCGCCGGGGCCGTCATGACGGCCCCGGCCACGGCTGCACGTCCACGCTGATGCCGGCTCGCAACAGCGTCTCCAGATACGGCGCGAGGTCGCGTGCCACAACGGTGCCCACTGGACGCCCCTCCAGGTCGCGCGGCGGCTCGGCCGGTGCAGGCGGCGGGGTGGTCAGCCAGCGCACCTGTCGGACGCCGTGCGCCGCCAGGAAGTCCATCGACGGGAACCTGCAGATCTGGTACTCGTATCGATTGTCGAAGACGCGCCCTGGAGCCAGCGGCGGGTACCCCTTCCGCCCGCGACGTGCGCCATCCGCCACCAGCACCACCCCGCGTGGACCGCTCGGCCGTTGCACGTTCCACGCGCCGCCCAGCAGCCGCAGCAACAGCGTCCGGCACGGCAGCACGGCCGGCCGGGCGATCCACCGTTGGATGACCGGCACAACGTACCAGCCTTGGGCGACCAGCAGCGGCGCAACGGCCAGGACTGGCTCCGGCGGCAGATCGAGGAGGAGCAGCGGGAGACCGGGACGGCCCTCACCCCCCAGCCTGCCGGGACGGCCCTCACCCCCCAACCCCCTCTCCCACAAGTGGGAGAGGGGGAGTGCAACCTGGAGCAAGCTTGCTGCGAGTGCGCGCTGACGACGCGACCAATGGGCGGCGGGCGGGGATTCCTCCTCAACGGCGGGGCGTCCGTACTGGAGGCCACGCAGGAACTCGGCGCTCTCACCGGTGCCGAGAAACGGCGCGGCACAGACGTACGGCCAGAACGGGCCGGCGGCATGCTGCCAGCGCACCAACGCCTCGGCCAGCACCGGCACGCCCCTCACCCCCCGGCCCCCTCTCCCGCAAGCGGGAGAGGGGGAGACCCTTCCGCTGCTTGCGGGGGGGCGGCGGCGGCGGCGGCCAGGATCTCGCGCAGGCGCTCCTGATCCTCGGTCGTCAAGTGGGGCAGCACCGCCAGCCAATGCCGCCGAGCCGTCGCGTCCAGCGCCGGGCTGCGGCGGATCACCTGGGCGAGAGACGGCGGCTTCGGCGTGGTAGCCTTGCGTAACGACGGGTTGCGTGATGACGGGTTGCGTGATGAAAGCTTGCGGGCATCGGGCATCTGCTGAAGGTCCAGGCGTCCGGCGCGTCAGCCGCCGCTACTGCTGCTGCTCGCGCTGCTCGACGTGCCGCTACGGCCGCCCGTGAAGCTTGACGACGACGGCCGCGCCGCGCCACTGGCCGTGCCGCCGTCAGACGCCCCGGAGCGCGCCGACGCGGCGGTGCCCCGGCCCGGCCCGCCGGCCTGGCCGGTGGCGGCCGACCGTGACGGCGAGGTCCAGGTGCGGGCGCTGGTGGTTGGGGCGGCCAGCGACGAGCTGGCACCGCGCACCGATCCCTGGCCGGGCGTCGCGGCCGGCGGGTTCCGGTAGGCTGGCGTCGTCGCCCCCACGGTGTCCGTCGCGCCGGCCGCGCCGCCGGTGCCCGCTCCGCTGTTGTTGATGATCGTGGTGCCGCCGCCACCGCCCGAGAAGAACGGAAACC
>JBBQBU010000697.1:0-2644 GCA_038318015.1 Chloroflexota bacterium
CATGGCGTGCAGCGCCGCCAGCCGGGCGAGGACCGTGTCCTTGGGGATGGAGGTGATCAATGTGGTCATGCGACTCCCTTTCTCTTCGGGTTCGCATGGACGCGCTGGCGGGCGGTCGAGTGTAGGCGAATGTCTCCACGCCCCCGACCTTCGGCGGGGGTGGCGGCACTTTCTGCGGCGCTGCGGCTGCGCAGCCGCAGGATGCCGAGCGCCAGGATGGCGCAGACCTCACGGAGGTGGGGTGGGAGTGGATCAGGTCCCGCGTGGCGGGCGATACGGGCGATCTGCATCGCGCGACGATACACAGCGACGCGCAGCAGTGGGGAGTGCGAATATGTAGCGTCGTGGTCGGCTGCGTATCGGTGCCGCGTGCCGCGCTACGAGCCGATCTGTCGTCCCAACCAGATCACCCGGCCGACCACGACGATGTCGTCGGGATCGACGTTGCGCTGGGGCTCATACTGCTTGTTGTCCGACAGGATGGACAGCTTGCCCGCCGCCACCTCGACCTGCAGCCGCTTCACCTGCAACCCACCATCGGTTCGGATCACATAGATACCGTCCTGGCGCTGCGGTCGCGTCTGGCCGAAGTCCACCAGCACCAGGTCGTTCTGGCGCAGCGTGGGTTCCATCGAATCGCCGTCCACGCCGATCACCGCCAGCCGGTCCAGCGGCGCGCTGGTGACGGTGCGGATCCAGTCCTCGCGGAAGGCAATCCGGTGCAGCACCGTCTCGCGGTCGATCTCCTGGCCCGGGCCCGCTGACGCCTTGGTGTCGTAGACCGGCAGCAAAGCGAAGCTATCCCCCGCCAAGGCGACGATTTCCGCCGTGAGCTTGCCGCGCGGGCGCGGCGGCGGCGGTGGCTGGCGGCTCACCCGCTGCCCGAGCAGTGCCGCCGCCTCCTCGCCGGTGGTCACCACCCCGGCCAGCGCGCCTGCCTCCCGACCGAACAACAGCATCTGCCAGGTCACCCCGAGCGGCACCGCCAATTCGCGCGCCGCCCTTGGTGTCAACGGCCGCCGCCCACTCTCGTAGGCGCGATAAGTCGCCTCCGGGACGTTGGCCATGCGCGCCAGTTCGGCGCCGCTGCCGATGCCTTTCTCCTCGCGGAGACGCTTGAGACGGTCTGCTGATGCTTCCATGCGTTGCATTATGTAGCGCTTCATGCCGAGTCGTGTAGCAATCTTTTTTCGATACGTCCAGTGTTGATTGTGTCGTCGGACGGTATGTATCTTTCGGCCATGAGCCCGATCGCAATCACCCACTCCGATCCTGTCGCCACTCTCCCCTTCGGGACCGGTCCGGACGGGCGACGGGCCCATATCCCCCCGCCGTCGGCGCTGCCGGCCAGCTTTGCCGAGGTGATCGGCCTGTGGCCCAGCGCCACGGAACTGGCAGCGGTGCTCGATGTCGAGGCGGTCACCGTCCGTGCCTGGCGGCGCCGCGGCATTCCCGCCCGCTACTGGACCGCCGTCGCGCACGCCGCCCGGCTCAGCAACCGGCCCGTCGATGAGCGCCTGCTCGCCGAACTCGGCTCGCTGCGCCGCTTCCGCCGCTGACGTCGCGGCACTCCCTCGTCGTTTGCCGGCTCCTACGCGCTTCCCCCGTTCGCTTTTTCCATTGGAGGACATCCCCGTGCCCGAACCCGTCACTCAGCATCTCAACCAGCAGGAGCTCAGCGACCGCTGGCGCCTGTCGGCCCGCACCCTGGAACGCTGGCGCCACGTCGGCACCGGCCCCGGATACATCAGGATCGGCGGCCGGGTGGCCTATCCGCTCGCCGACATCACGGCCTTCGAGGCCGCCCACCACGTCGTGCCCACCGTGGACGACGCCCTCGTGCAGGAGCAGGTGTGATGCTCGACCTCAATTCTCCGGTCGGGGCCGTTGCCACGGCCATCGCCACGACCGGCCACCTGCCGATCACCGAGCAGCACCTCATGCAGTGGCTGGCTGGGGCAGCCCCCGGCGAACAACTGGTCTACCACCGCGGCTTCCTCGCCATCGACACGGCGGTTACCATCAGCCAGCTGCCGCCGTCGCGGCGCCAGATGCTGCTGCGTGTCGCCGGCCGGGTGCGCGACATGGCCACCCGCGGCCTGGTGCGCACCGTGCAGCGCCGCCATGGCGAGGGTGATTTCACCTACCTGGTGGTCGCCCGCAAGGGCCTGGCCGTGGCGCGGCGTCGCCTCGACGACGCCATGCCTCACCTCGATCGTCGCGGAGCAGCAGCATGACCGCCCCCGTCATCCCCGTGCCGGTGGCCACGCCCGGCATGGTCAGCCTGCCATCCGGTGGCCTCACGCTGCACGGCATCCGCCATCTCTCACCGTCCAGCATCAACGCCTATGTCGCCCAGCCGGCGGCCTGGGTGATGGAGCGGCTGCTGCAACGCCGTGCCCCGGTGGGCTCCGCCGCCCATCGCGGCACCGCCGCCGAGGCCGGCATCGTCATGGGGTTGCTCGATCCCACCACGGAGATTTCCGACTGCGTGGCGCACGCCCTGGCCGAGTATGAGCGGCTGACCGCGCTGTCCTCCGATCCCAATCGCGCCAAGGAGCGGGATGGCATTCCCGGCATGGTCGCCACCGCCATTCCGGAACTGCGGCAATACGGCATCCCGCAAGCCCAGTTGCGGGTCGAC
>JBBQBU010000698.1:0-2631 GCA_038318015.1 Chloroflexota bacterium
CCCCCCCCCCCCCCCCCCCCCCGTTCGCGGGGGTGAGCGCGTCGCCTACGAATGGCGCTCCGACAGCGCCGTGTCACGCAACGTCAGTAACGCATCACTGTAGCGGACCGGGTACCGGTCAGGTGCCGTCAGCCGATGGTACGGCTCCGGCAGGCGCTCCAGGTTGCGCCGTGCCAGTTCCCAGATCTCCGAGAGCGGCGGCAGGCTGCCCGGCACGATGCGCCCGCCGCGCATGACCGGCTTCAGCAACCGCTCGCCGTGCGCCGGGGGCGGCTCGTCGGCCAACTGGATGATGTCTTCCTGATATGCGCCGATGCGGTAGACCTCCTTCGGCCCTGGCACCGTCGTCTTGTCGCCGGCAATCTTCACCTTCGGCACTGTTGCGCCGCTCTCGTCGACATACGCAACGTTCTTGTAGACGCCGCCCAGCGCGCCACCCTCAACGTCGTGCTCCAGCGACCCCGCCCCGACGCCCAGGCTGGTCCCGACGCCGAACGCATCAATCGGTGCGCTGGCGGCCACCAGTTCGCTGATGCTGTACTCGTCCAGGTCGCCACTGGCGAGGATGCGGCATTCTGTCAAGCCGGCTTCGTCCAGCACCGAGCGGACATACCGGCTGTCAGCCAGGAGGTCGCCGCTGTCCAGGCGCACGCCAGCCAGCATGTGGCCGTGGCTCTCGCGGTAGGCCAGCGCCACGTCAACGGCGTTCCGAATCCCCTGGTGCACGTCGTAGGTGTCTATCAGCAACGTGTACCGGTTGAACGTCTCGGCGACGGCGGCGAAGGCGCTGCGCTCGTCGTCGAAGAGTTGCACCAGCGCATGCGGGATGGTGCCGCTGGCGAGCAGCCGGTACTGCGCCGCCGCCGCCAGGAACGACGTACTCCAGCAGCCGCCGATGCGCGCCGACCGGCTCACGGCGTACGGCTCCTGCGCCCGCCGCAACGCAAACTCTGAGACCGGCCGGCCGTGCGCCGCCCGCACGACCCGCGACGCTTTGGTGGCGATCAGTGTGGCGAGGTTGACGGCCTGGAGCAGCCCTGATTCCAGCAGAAGCGCCTCGCGGAACGGTGCCGTGACCCGCAACAGCGGTTCATGGGGGAACGCGATAGACCCCTCCGGCATGGCGACGATCTCGCCGGTGAAGTGGAGGCCGCGTAGTTCTTCCAGAAACTCCGGCTCGTAGTCGCGAATCTGGTCAAGAAAGGCGATGTCCTCATCGGTGTACCGAAAGTCGCGAACGAAGTCGAGGGCAGCCTCCAGGCCCGCCACCAGGAGGTACGAGCCGGCAAATGGCGCACGCCGCGCGAACAACTCGAACGTGGTTTGCCCGTTGAGGCCGGCCCGCCAACTGACGTACGCCGAATCTGGGTGGTACATGTCGGTGAGGAGACCGGGTCGGTAGACGCTACGACCGGGTGGCATGAGGCTGCACTCCTCGGGGCGTGAGTCCTGGGGGCAATGGGTGGGTCAGTGATGGCCTGCACTGACGTGTGCGGCAGGCTCCGAAGGATTGTACCGCCCGGCCAGGCTCTGTCATGCGTGCGCGGTTGTTGCCAGGCGTCAGCGGCCCCGGCGACGGTCCAGCGACGCTGTCACCTGTCGCGGGGCGACACCTGACCGCAGGCGTGGATATCGGGTCCACGGCCCTGCACGAGGCCGACCCCGCCCGGCGGTACTTGGTCCTCGACCCCACGTTGGCCCATCGTGCTACCCTCGGAGGCTACGGTCGGCGGGGTCGCGGTGCTGGCAGCCGCAGCCGGGAACGCGAGACCGTCGCGAAATAGTCCAGGTGCAGGGACACGAGGGGAGAGCGGGGCAGTGGAGTACGAGAATATTCTGGTGCAGAAGGTTGAGGGCGGCGTTGGCATCATCACGCTCAACCGCCCGTCGCGGCTGAACGCGCTGAGCTACGGACTGACTATCGACCTGGATGCGGCGCTCACCGACTTCGAGAACGACGACGACGTGCGGGCGGTGGTCATCACGGGGACCGGCGAGAAGGCGTTTTCGGCCGGCGCGGACATCCATGAGATGGCCGGCATCTCCGAGGACGAGTTGGCCGAACGGCAAAAGCGGCGGTCCGGCTTCACCTGGCACCTTGCCACCTTCAAGAAGCCGACCATCGGGGCGATCAACGGGCTGGCCTACGGCGGCGCAGCGCTGCTTTCCAGCACCCTGGACATCCGGATCGGCTGCGAGCGGAGCAGCTTCCGGTTCCTGGCGGCTACCTACGGGCGCATCAACTCGTCGTGGTCGCTGCCGATGGTGGTGGGCTGGGCGAAGGCGAAAGAATTGCTGTACACCGGGCGCGTCGTCACTGCCGACGAGGCGTTGCAGATGAACCTGCTGAACAAACTGGTGCCGGCCGACCAGTTGCTTGAGGCCGCCATCGACATGGGCCGCCAGATCGCCGGCAACACGCCAGAGATGGTGCAGGGCATCAAGCGGCTGCTGCTAGAGGATGTCGGGCGAGCCTGGCTGGAGATGTACGAGGCCGAGCGGACGGCCCTGAGTACGACGCTCAAGCCCAGCCCCGTGGCCGAAGGGTTCAAGGACTTCCTAAGCCGCAAGGCCCCCCGCGAGGCGTAGCCGCACTGACGCCAGGTCGTTGCCGAGCCGACGCGGCTCGCC
>JBBQBU010000699.1:0-2623 GCA_038318015.1 Chloroflexota bacterium
GATGACGCCGAAGAGCCTGCTACGTCACGCGATGGCGTCGTCGCGGGCGGCGGATCTGGCGGGCGGCGACTTCCAGCCGGTCATCGACGATCAGCGGGCAGCCCGCCAGCGTTCGGCGGTGCGGCGGGTGGTACTGTGCAGCGGCAAGGTCTGGACGGACCTGGAGGGCGATCAGCGACGCGCTGCCGACGAGTCGCTGGCGGTGGTGCGTGTCGAGGAGCTGTACCCGTTCCCGGCAGCCGAGATCGACGCGGTGTTGCGCGCGTATCCGCACGCGGACACCGTGATCTGGCTGCAAGAGGAGCCGCAGAACATGGGAGCGTGGCACTTCGTGGAAACTCGGTTGCGCAATCTGCTTCCGTCTGGGGCCGCACTGCGCTACATTGGGCGGCCAGAAATGGCGAGTCCATCTGAAGGTTGGTCGGACGCGCACGCCGCCGAGCAGCGACGCATTGTCGGAGCCGTCCTCGAAGGGGTCTTGGAGAGGGGTGTCAGCCATGCCGGTTGAGGTTCGCGTTCCGACGCTCGGCGAGTCTGTGACTGAAGCGACTATCGCTTCCTGGTTGAAGCAGGAGGGCGATGTCGTCGAAGCCGGCGAGCCGCTCGTCGAGCTTGAAACTGACAAAGTGAATGTGGATGTCGCGGCGGAGCGATCCGGCATTCTCACGAATATCGTCCGGGCGGCCGGGGATACGGTGCAGCCAGGTGAAATCCTGGCGATGGTGTCTGACCCGAGCGCCGACGCCGGGTCTGCCGCCCCGTCGACTTCAGCGGATGCCGCGCCAATGAATGGTGCGGCATCCGCCCCGGCACCGGCTTCGGCGTCCGCAGCACCGGTTGCTGACCGCCCACATGCGTCGCCGGTTGCCCGCCGCATGGCCGATGAGCACGGCCTTGATCTGACCCAGGTGGCCGGCAGCGGCACGTCCGGCCGGGTGCGGCGCGAGGATGTTGAGCAGTTTCTGGCGACCCGACCGGACGCACCGGCCACAGCAGCGCCGGCCGCCCCAAGAGCCGCGGCAGCGGCTGCTGCACCGGCGGCTCGCGCGGCCGACCCGCGCGGAGAAGAGCGCGTGCGGATGTCGCGCCGCCGCCAGACCATCGCGATGCGGCTGCTGGAGGCCCAACGCACGGCTGCGATGCTCACGACCTTCAACGAGGTCGATATGACGGCGATCATGGCGCTGCGGTCGGCGCGCCGCGAAGAGTTCCAAAAGCGGCACGGCATCGGCCTGGGCTTCATGTCGTTCTTCACGAAGGCTGCCGTGGCGGCGCTCAAGGCGTTCCCGAACGTCAACGGCGAGATTCAGGGCGACGAGATCGTCCGCAAGAAGTATTACGACATCGGCATTGCGGTGGCAGCCGCTGAGGGGTTGGTCGTGCCGATTGTGCGCGACGCCGACCGCAAGGGCTTCGCCGAGATCGAGCGCACCATCTTGCAACTGGCCGAGAAGGCGCGCAACAACACGTTGACGCTGGACGACCTGCGCGGCGGCACGTTCACACTGACGAACGGCGGCGTGTTCGGCTCGTTGCTCTCGACGCCGATTCTCAGCCCGCCACAGGTCGGCATCCTGGGCATGCACACGATCAAGCAGCGCCCCATCGCCCTGAATGGCGAGGTGGTGATTCGCCCGATGATGTACCTCGCATTGTCGTACGACCACCGCATCGTGGATGGCCAGGAAGCCGTGCAGTTCCTGGTCCGCATCAAGGACTTGATCGAAGACCCGACGGCGCTGCTCCTCGACTCCTGACAGCATGACCACGCCCCTCTCCCTTAGGTGGGAGAGGGGCTGGGGTGAGGGGTTCGGTTCAGTCGTTGAGCTGCCAGATGCGCGTGTTCAGCGCGGCGGCAAACGATGTCCAGGCGAGATACGGCAACAGCAGCAGGCCGGCCGGCTTCGATATGCGGCCTGCAAGCGCCGCTGTCGTCGCGATGGCTGGCACCAGCGCTGCGATCACGGCCACGCCGCCGCCCGGGTTGCGCGCGCCGAAAAAGACCGCCGACCACGCCGCGTTCAGCAGCAGTTGCACTGTCCAGGCACCGAGCGCTTTATTTCGATCTGCCCCGGTCACTTGGGCGGTGTCGTCCTTTTTCCAGACCAGCCACGCGGACACGGCCATCAGCGTGTACAGCACCGTCCAGACCGGCCCGAAGGCGCTGTTCGGCGGCCGCCACGACGGCTTGTTCAGCGTTGGGTACCATGTCGCGACGGACTCAGCGGTGAAGTAGGAGCCGAATGCGGCAGCGCTAAAGCTGGCGGCCAGGAATCCGCCAAGTGCCAGAAGTGACCGTGTTTTCATCATCAGAGACCTCCGACGGCACCGTCGCAGGATTCGCACCGCGTCAGCAGAGTGGACCAGCCGCCGACTGTTGGGGATCAGCACGATGCGTTTCGCCTGCACGGGCACGCGCCAGAACCATCGCCCCGGTCTCGTGGCGTCCGCCGAACGCGTGCGGCTCGTTCGCTGGCCTGCCCGTCATGCCCCGAGCTGATCGGCAAGGTCCACGAAGCTGCTCGCTACCACGTCGATGCGCTCGCGGTCCGGCTCCCCCTCGACCTTGCCGTTCGGCCCCCACTCCGGATCGCGCCGTACGAAGCCCGTTCGCATGCCGTGC
>JBBQBU010000700.1:0-2590 GCA_038318015.1 Chloroflexota bacterium
CAATAAGCGCGACGTCGCGAGCGGTGCGCTCGGGATCATCGTGCTGATCGGCGCGGCCTGCAGCGCACCGCTCCCGGCAGGAACAGGGGCGGTGCCGGCCACGTCGGTCGTGCGCCCAGAGTTGCAGGTCGCCGGGCAGCAATCGACGCGTCCGCCACTTTCGCCGGCCGTGGCGGTCAGCCCGTTGCCGTCGCCGCTGGCCGTGGTCGGATCGCGACCCAGCCCGTCGCCGGCTGCGTCGTCGTCGCCCAGCCCGACGCCGTTCCACCCGGCCCTGCCCAGCGGCAGCCCGGCCGCGCCGAGCGGGCGGTAGCCGTGGCCGCTCACATGGACGCCCTGGCGCATCTGGCACGCACCGATCCGACAGTCGCGCCGCTGGCACGGCTCCAAGCGGTGGCACTGCAGGCGGCCGAGCAGACCGGCTGGCTCGACGGGGTACCGCCATTGACCGTCCAGTCCGGGACGGCACCGCTGCTACACGACGTGCTGCTGACGGCTGCTGACGCCGTTCAGCGCACGCTGTTGGTGCAACTGGCACGGGCCCACGGGCGGGACCGCGCGGACGACGGCCGGCGGCTCAGCGCACTGTTCACCAACCGCGCGTTTGACCCACTGGCGCTGTTGACCGCGAGCATCCAGGACGACAGCGCGGCCATCGCAGCAGTCGCGGAGCAGGCCGGCATTGAAGCGGCACTGCTGGCAATCGTGGCGCAGGTTGCTGCGCTTCCGATGCTGCTCGCATGCGGTCGCCGGGCCGCCGAGACCGTCCAGTCGGTCGTCTGGCCGCACGGCTACTGCCCGGTCTGCGGCGGCCACCCGACGCTGGCTGAGCTGCGCGGCCTCGCCCGGGACCGGGTGCTTCGGTGCGGGCGTTGCGGCACGGGCTGGTCGTTCGAGCACGTGCGATGCCCGTTCTGCGACGGCCAGGATCAGCAAGTGCAAGGCTACTTCGCGGCCGAAGCGGAGCGCGAGAGCCGCCGCGCCGTCACCTGTGACGCCTGCCGTGGCTATCTGAAAACCGTGGCGACGCTCGGCCCGCTCCCGCCCGCCCAGGTGCTGTTGCGCGACCTGGAGACGCTAGAGCTTGATGTCGTGGCGATGGATCAGGAGTACCAGCGGCCGGACGGACTCGGCTGGCCGTTGCAGATCACGCTTCGTGCCGCGCCGGCGAGCCGGGGTGGCTGGCGCACGGGATGGCGACGATGACGCACGGCAATGATCTCGGCGCGAACCTGCAACCGGGCATTGTCTGCCGCTATCTGCTCGAAGCACTGGAGGCCGCCGAGGGGCAGACCCGCCGCCGGAAGCGCGATCAGGCACCCGACCGGCTCGGGCTGGCAACGAAGCGCGAGCTACTGGAACGCGCCGTTGAGGCCGCCCCGGCTGCCGCCGACTTCGAAGGCTGGCTGGTGGCGCAGATCATGTCGGCTGACGCCGCAGGGGCAGGGGCCGTCCGAGCGATGTGCGAAGAGATTTTTCAAGACTACCGCATGGCCCTGTTAGAGCCAGCGATGACCCACTGGCTCCAGCATGGCGCGCCCAGCGACGATGCCGACCCGCAGCAGAAGAACAGTGGACAGCGGCGCGGGAAGGGCGACGGCTCTGGAAAGTCGGACCGGTGGCGCGGCACAGGCGACAACGAGTTCGCCTGTACGTGCCACCTGCCACAGCGGTAGCGGCGTTCGGCCCCGTCGCCTGCGGTGCCCGGCTCGATCGGCCTGGCGCTGAGGCACGACTAGCTCGCGCTCGCCGGCACGCCGTCCCGTCCCGTCCCGTCCCGTCCCGTCCGGATAGTGTCGAGCGGTACGCCGGACTACCGTCTCCGTACGGCAGTCCGGGCGGGAGTTCGGTAACTGGTCAGCGGTGGCGACCCCGGGGTGACTCGAACACCCGACACACGGTTTAGGAAACCGATGCTCTATCCTCTGAGCTACGGGGCCAGATAAGGAGTGGGCTGCCGTTCAGGCGATGCGACGGGGCGACGGTACATCCTTTATGCAACCATCGGCCGGGCACTCTTTGATGCCTCAATTATACAGCATCGGGGGCCGGCACTCGGAGTGCCGGCTGCCCAATTGGGAAAACAAACATGCCGCTGTCAGGGCATCCGTTATACTGCGCGGCGCGTCTTTCGCGGGATGGGCATAGGCGCGAAGTGGAGGACGGATGAGCGACATACTTACGCATCCCTATTCCGGCCACATCGGGACTGTCCTTACCTTCATTTTAGGAGTAAATGTATCCGTCTACCTCTATTACCGTGGGCAACGCTTCAAAGAACCATCATGGGCAATCCGCACGGCCAATTTGGTTAGGGAACGTAGCCCTCGCTTTAGCAGGCTGACCGTTCTGTATGATGATGAACCGGTACTGCGTGTCTCAGTGAGTCGAATTTGGTTTTGGAATGCCGGCCGAGAGACGCTAGATGGTGCGGATATGACCGCTTCATCTCCTCTAACGATTGAAGCCGATCAATCAATCCGCATACTGGAACTTGAAGTCATTCAGTCAAATAATTCTCCGAGTAATATTCAGGCTATAAAGGTAGACGATCAGCACGGTGAAATCTCATTCGAGTACCTAGACCAAA
>JBBQBU010000701.1:0-2586 GCA_038318015.1 Chloroflexota bacterium
CACACCGACGTGGGCGGCACTGGCAACTAGCCGGCCGCCCGGGGGCCGACACCAAAGCCGCCGTCACCGTGGCGCTGACGGCGGCAGCATCGGGCAATGGCGGTAGGCGCGTGCCTAGCGGCTGGGCTTCGGTGCTGCCGACGCGCCGCCGGGGAACAGCGGGCTGATAACGGGCTTTGGCACCGGAGCCGGCTGCGTCACCGCTGGTTTGGCGACCGGTGCCGGCTGAGCGGACGGTTTCGGGGTGGGCACTGCCTGGGGGGCGGTCGGTTTCGGCGCTGGTGCCGCCGTAGCGCCGGTTCCAGCAGACGCCGACGCCGCCCGGTTGGGCGTGATCTTTGAAGGACCCGGCGGCTTCCCACCGGTGCCGACGAGGACGACGTTGCGCGACGCCCGATAGAGACTGGTCAGCCGCAAGACCCGCGGTTCGTCGCCGGGCTTCGTCACCGTGCGGGTGTTGACCATCTTGAAGCCGTCCATTGCACCTTCGACGGCGAGGCGCTGACCGGCTGCCAGACTCGGCTCATCCTCGACCACCTGATCCTGGCTGGCCTTCTGTACGTCCATCCGCTCACCCGGCTGCACCTTGACGGTCCAGTCGGGCTTGGTGCCGTACAGCCCGAAGACGACCTTGCCGCCCTCAACCCACGACTGAATCAGCAGGTAGTTCTCGGTGTTGTTGATGAAGCGAAAGTCCAGGTCGGCTTCCTCGTCCACGGTGGCGTCAAGCCCTTCGACGCCGCGCGAGTTGTAACCCGTGATCCAGTACAGATGATAGTTCCGCTCTTCCACTTGATAGCCGCTCCAGAACACGGAGTGGAACAGCGTCGTCGCCACTTGACAGATGCCGCCCGCCACGGATGGCACGGTCTTCACGTTCGCGCCGTTGTTCGCGATTCCCCACCCGAGCTTGTAGCCGGCGTCCAGGCTCGTGGAGCCGACCTCCTTGTTGAAGGAGAACTCCTTGCCTGGGGGCACCACGACGCCGTTCAGGCGCTGCGTCGCAAGGCCGATGTTGTGCTGCTTCGGCGGGGAAGAGCCAGCAAACGAGGTTCGCGCAATCTCGATGGAACCCTGAATATTCAGTTTGGCACCGTCATCCTGCGAGACGTCAGGCTTGGTGACGGACACCGGCAGGGAGATGTTGCGGTCGGCGGAGAGCGCCTGTGCGAGCACCAGATTGACCGTCTTGTCAATTTCGAGCGCCCGACCATCCTTGCTTTCGCGGAGGAGTGTCGTCACCCCGTTCTGCCACGAGAAGCGGGCGTTCTCCGGGTCCTGGTCAATCTCCTTTGCGATCGTCCCAACCCAGACCTTGATGGCCGCCCGATCGAGCTGCACTCCTTCAGTGCCGGCCACGTTCGCCATTGACGACAACTGCTTCGGCGTGAGCTCCCACTGTTGATCCTGAAACTTCAGGGCGAGCGGGGCGCTCAGGAGCGAATCAGCCTGCGCCTTGGCGGCTGCCAATTGTTCGGCCCCGACCTTCGGCTGCAACTCCTCGATAGCCAACTCGACGTAGCCCACGTCCGGCCGAGATAGCGCCTCTTCTAAGCGCCGTTGCGTCTGGTCCACCTGGAGGGCCCGGCCTGGTTGTCCGTCCACGAACTCGACGGTGCCGTCCGGCGACATGGCGAGGCGGGCGTCGGTAATCGGGCGATCCACCGCACCGGCCAGTGCCTGCATGAAGGCACCCATAGCGACCGGGTCGAAGCCCGGTGCCTGCACGTCGCTGACACTGCCGCTCGTCGCCAGTCTCACCTGGGCCATAAGTCGCTGGACAAGGTTGCCGTCGCGGCCAAGCTGGTACGCGTCATCCAGGATCGGCTCAACATCCGGCCGCACGCCCAGGTGATGCCCGGCCACCGTCCAGTTCAGCTCCTTGTAGCCAACCACGATGGACCGGTTGCTGAGGATCGACATCTGTTCAGACAGCGCGGCACGGGCCTGGTCGCGATTCATGCCGCCGATGGGCACGCCCAGCGCCCGGACCCCAGGATACATGCGACCTGAATAGTTCATCTGCACGGCGGTGATGGCAATGCCGGCAATGACGATCAGGACGACAACGAAGGCAGCTAAAGCAATACCGACACTCGCCAGGGGCAATGAGTTGAAGGCTCCGGCACCCGGGCCGCCCCACGCACGTGTGGATTCCTGTCGCAACGGTAGGGACTCGCCTTCCTGACGGACACTCATGTCAGTAGTCGCGGCTGCAAGGGGCTGGCCTGGACCAGAGAATCATACGTAACGCCGATTCTGCGGGGCAACGAGTGGCGGGTAACACAATGATTGCGTTTCGCTGAACGTTCGATCCATCAGAACTTTCCGTTGACCTGTAATCGTTTAGCGTTCAAGTATGTTCTCGCCCTGATAGACGCCCGAGTAGCCGTGTGTGGAGGTCTCCAGCCGCACAAAAACAAGTTGAAGCATTCGAGCGCCGACCGCCAACCGCACGCCATCTGGCGCGTAGACCACCAGCAGCGATTCCGAACGGCCTTGATAGCCGGCGTCCCAGACGGCGGTGTGGAGCGCCGCCCCGCACCGCAGCAGCGACGAGCGCGGACGGCCAAACGCCATCAGGTC
>JBBQBU010000702.1:0-2585 GCA_038318015.1 Chloroflexota bacterium
GACGGCTCCTCTACGGCCCGCCAGACAGCAGCCGTCCCGCCCAGTTCGTCGGCCGCGCCCTGCCAGTACTCGACGTTGAAGATGGCGCTCAGGGCGAACGACGCGGCGATTTCCAGGCCGATGCGGTCCGTGGCGACAGCGGTCAGGAAGAGCGTCGTCGTGGCAGCGCGACGCCACGGCCGCCCGACGCAGGCCCGCGTGAGACGCTGACTGAGGGCGTGGCGGCGCTCGAACTCGCTACAGGCCATTTCAAAGGTGTTGATACCCTTCTCGCGGCCCATCACCACGTCGTACCGGCCGTACTGGTACGGCGTCCGCATCCACGAGGCGAAGCTGCGCGAGGCGTAGTGCAAGACCTCGGCGGTCGGCTCGAAGTGGAAGCGCGCGCCCATCGCCCAGAGCCGAAACGCCAACTCCACGTCCTCCGCGCGCTTGAAGCGGGCATCGAAGCCGCCAGATTGCAGCAGCAGCGCGCGCGGCACCGACGCATTGCCGGTGTAGAATTGGCGCGGCGTGCAGGAGTACAGGCCGCGCTGCATAGCGTCGTACTGCTTCAGCAACTGGCGCTCTTCCCAGCGGACCCAGGTCGAGCGCGCCCAGTCGGTCGGGGGGAACATCGGGCCGACGACGATCAGGTCGTCGGCGTCGCCCTGCGCGGCGAGATGCACGTCGAGCAGATCGCTGGCCGGCAACACATCGTCGTCCAGGAACACCACCAGCCGCCCGGTCGCCTCGCGGACGGCGGCGTTGCGGGCGGCGGCAGGGCCGGCGTTCGCCTGGGTCAGCACCCGGAGCCGGTACGGTACCTCGAACGCAGCCAGCACCTCGGCCGTGCCGTCGGTCGAGCCGTCGTTGCTGACGATGACCTCGAAGCGGTCGGGTGGGAGGGTCTGCGCGGCTAGCGCCCGCAGCAAGCGCAGGATGCCGGCGCAGCGGTTGTAGGTCGGCACGACCACACTAAGTAGCGGTGCGCCGGCATTCTCTCCGGCCGGCTGTTCGGTGTGCGGCACGTCAGACACGAGCGGCCCCCGCCGGCGCGCGCTTCGCCCCGTCGTCGGCGGCATCATGCGCGGTCGGGCCGTGGTGACCAGGTGTACCCACAGCAGGAGCGGCCCAACGCGCCGGGCCACGCCAGCGCCCGGTGGCTCGGCCATCGGGGGTGGGTGTGGCGACTGGAGCGGGCGCGGCCTCGGGAATGGGGGCGGTCGCGGCGGCGCCCGGCCGGTAGCGCGCCTGGCCGGTCCGGTTCCGCCCGACAGCCTGCGCCGCCGGCTCCTGATCAATCTGCCGTAACACCGACAGCACCCCCAGCACAACCCCAAGGAACGAGGTCACCCGGCCGTTCGTGAGGCCCAGATCGACGTAACAGAAGACCAGCGTGGCGACGACACTGACCAGCGCGATGTATGCGAACGTGATCAGTGTCGGGTCAGACAGGGTCAGGGCGCGGCTGCTGGCCAATGAGAGCGCGCCCATCATCAGCAGGAAAAAGACGGCGAAGCCGGGCGCACCGATCTTCAGCCACATCCACAGGATGTTGTGGTGCGGCTGGAAGTGCCAGAACGGCCACCACGACAGGTCGGGGAGCGGAATGTAGAACGTGAACGGCCGCCCGAACCCAACCCCGAGAAGGGGATCGGCGCGGATCGTCTCGCGCACGTTCACCAGTTCCATGTCGCGGTACACGTTCGATGAGGCGTCGCGGGCGTCCGGCGAGGTGAGCGACCGCACGGCACGGGCCGGCTGCCCCAGGATGCCGGTGTTGTTCCAGAAGATGGGCAGGTAGATGGACGCGGCCACGACCGCCGGCACCAGGATCAGCATGACGGCCTTGCGGTGGCGCACCAGCCAGGGAATCGTCATCAGCAGGAACGCGATGGCGAGGGCGATGTAGCCCGCCCGGCGCTGCGTCGCCAGCAGCGTGAACATGCCCAGCGGCAGCAGCATGATGCCGAAGATGCGCCGCCACAACGGGCCGCCCACGACAACCTGTACGATGCCCTGCAACACCAGCACGGACAGGAAGATGACGACCTCGTGGCCGTAGTTGAATTCCGAGGCCACGCCCAGCGTGTCCGAGCGAATCCAGAGGGCGTAGCGTAACGCCCCCTCAAGCGCGTAAAGGCCGTTCGCCACCAGGAACACGACCACCATGGTGGCGACATCGCGCCGGGTGCGGATCAGGTTGGTCGCCAAGATGTAGGCGATGCCGAGGTACAGCAGCGACCGCACCTCCCAGAAGGCAACGTACATGTCGCCGCCGCCAGCCGAGCCGCGCACAAGGCCGACGACCAGCGCCAGGAAGAACAGCCCCGTGTACCACCCCAGGTCGCCGCCCCGGAAACTGAGCGTGCGCGACACCAGCCCCTTGATGAACCAGACGACGGCCATCAGGACCAGCAGCAGCTCAAGCGGGCTGGCGATGAACCCGGAGATACCCAGCGAGCTTTGCAGCCCGAAGTGCAGGTAGCGGCCCGGCAGCATCAGCGGGTCCGGCGAGTTCATCTCGAAGATCAGGTTGAAGGCGACCAGCGTGTACAGGCCCACCTGCGGACGCCAGACGATGGCGGCCAGCGCCACGGCGG
>JBBQBU010000703.1:0-2584 GCA_038318015.1 Chloroflexota bacterium
CCGTTCAAAAAGTCGATCTCGGTCCGGCGTCCCTTCTGGATGTCCTGGCCGGTGGAGGGCCGCCCGTCTTCGGTCATGCGGGCCAGCCCTTCAGCATGGTGGCCTCGACCTGGGCGTAGGCGGCGGCATCGCCCTCGGCAGCCGCGCGCGACACTGCCGGCGGCAGGCCACGAATCGGCTCGACGTCGAAGCCAAGCGCCTCACCGACGGCGATGGCCTCGCCGGTCAACTGGATGGTCAGGCGGCGGATCTCGGGATTCAGCGTCATCTCTTTGCCGCCCAAGCCGGTGATGGCTGACACCCCGTTGCCAGACGCATTCAGCACCAATTTGGTCCAACGCTCGCCCCAGAGGTTTGTCGTGACTTTGGCGCTGTCGATGGCGGTGAGCAACTGCGCCACCTGCTCGGCGCGCGGCGTGATGCGCCCGTGCACCTCGCCCACCCGAAAAACGGTGTAGCCCGGGCCACCCGGCTGGACGGTTCGCGTGACATGGCCTGGCGCGTACGCATTGACGCTGATGCTGCTGGCAATGCAGCCCAGTACGCGCCCCCAGCCGACCACGCCGGCGATCCGCTCCTCATTGATACTATTTTGCAAGGAAACGATGAATCCGCCGGGCGCGAGATACTGGCTGATGAGCGTCGTCGCCCAGACTGTATCGTAGGATCTGGTGCAGACGAACGCGATATCGACAGGATCAGCGAACAGTTGCTGCGCTTCGTGCAAGTGCAGCGCGCGCGGTCGCACAAGATACTCGCCCTGCGTGCCTTCGAGATGCAGGCCGTCCCGCTTGATCGCCTCGATATGGTCCGGCCACGGGTCGATGAGCGTCACGTCAGCCCCGGCCCTGGACAGGTGGCCGCCGATGTAACTGCCCACCGCCCCGGCGCCCATAAACGCGAGTCTCTTGCGCATGTCCATCCCTCCCTGTGGGCGGCAGGCCCACCGCTACGACCTGACAACGCCGTCGGCCGAATGCGGCCTCACTATACGGCGCGTTGGGCCACCGACAAGAAAACGTATGGCGGTACGGTTGCCATCTTGCAAAGGTCGGGTTCATGTCATGCAGAGATGCATACATGTCAGCCGAACGGTCGGCTATCGTGTGCTGTGCAGTACGTCGGGCCAGACTCCCAGGAAGCACGAAGGCTCAGATTGTGCGCCATGCGGAAATTCTGCTCGGCTGACGAAAGTCATAGAAACATGGCATCATGCGAGTCTTCGCAGGTGCGAATGCGATTCAGGGCCTGACTGCAGGCCGAGAGGGATCCACGGATGGCGGACGGGCACCAGTCTCCCGTAGTGCTGGAGCATGAACAGTTGGTAGACCGCTGGCCTGACGACGTGGTCGTGTTTGACCAGCGAGACCGACGCTGCATCCACGCTCACAGCGCCGCCGAGCACCTTGTCGGCCACTGCCGCGACGAGATGCTGGCAATCCGCCCCGGCGACCTTGCCCACCCTGACGATGCGCGCGAGATCCCCACCCTGCTGAAGCAGGCGAGCGCCTGGGGTCAGTTCAGCGGCCCTGGTGCGCGCAGCGTAAGGACGGGCAACTCATCGGCACGGAAATGACCCTCACTCCGCAGCGCATGGACGGGCGACGGCTAGCACATGGCGTGCTCCGACACCTACCCGCTGCGCCGCTGTCCCCCGGGACGCCCTACACCGACATGACTCTGGAGGCGGAGGCCCCCCACGTGCGCGACGCTGACCGATTGGAAGTCCTCGAACAGACGGGCCTGGCCGTCGTCATGCTCACCCAGGACGGCATTATCACCTACTGGAATTCGGGAGCAGCCGACCTGTACGGCTCACCCGCATCTGACGTTATCGGCCGGCAAGTCCTTGATCTGGCGGTCAACGAGGAGTCCAAGTCCGATGTCCAGAGGCTGATGGCACCGCCTGACGGTCGGGATGAGTGGGTGACGGAGTTGACCATCCCCAAGGCAGAAGGCGAGAGCTTTCAGGCGATGGTCACATGTTCGACGATCCGTGACGACGACGGCACGCTCACGGGCTTCCTCTTCATCAGTGCGCCGCTAGAACCCGCCGTCCGGACCTCGTCACCTCGGATGCGGCGGGCGCGCGTCCAGTGCGCCGCCTGTGGCCGCGAGGTCGCCGGGACGATGAGGCGCAAGTACTGTTCCGAAAAGTGTCGCCAGTGGGCCTACTACCACCGGCATCTCGACGCTCAGCGCGCCCGCAGCCGGCAGCGCCACGAGCGCCTGCGCCCCGGAACCGAGACGGATGGGCCGGCCGCCGGTGACGGCAAGGCTGGAGAATCCACCGCCGCGGCTGCCGACTAGCTTCGGGGGACGACCGACTCGCCGGTCGTGCAGAGGACGGTCGGGCCGCGCTGACAGCGTGCGCGGTTGGCACTGTGCCAGGGCAATTGCATTACTTCTCGCATTCCCATTCCGTGCACTAATGAGCAGTCTAAGTGCGACGGACGCGCCCAATTTTGGCTCGGAAGCATCAACTCGACCGCCGAACAAGAGGCGGGAGTCGTGAAGAGGCGCGGAAGCTGGCGTGAAGTGCCCAAAACCGAGTCAGAATACTCGACTAGACAGAAGGTTATGC
>JBBQBU010000704.1:0-2575 GCA_038318015.1 Chloroflexota bacterium
TGTGCGGCGGGCGCGTCCACGACGCCGCGTCCGTGGCAACCAGCTTGACGCCTCAGGGCGGCGGTACTGGGTTGGCCGGCCGCCGCCCGCCGGGCGGCAGGGGCAGCGGTATCTCCCGTCGGCCTCAGTGTCGAGCATGAAGAAGGGCCGAAGCAGATGGCCTCGGCCCTTCAACGTGGGTCGGCCGAATCAGCGCGACCCTGGTCAGCTCAGCGAACTACTCGTCCGACGAGTCGTTCTGGTTGCTGAGGTCGTCGCCCTCCATCGGGTCGTTGATGATCTCGGTGTCGGCGTCCAGTTCACGTAGCGTCTGCATGTCCCCACTCCTTCTGTTTCGCGCCAATGCGCGTCCCATCGTGCATGTACCCGTGGGTTCCCCGCCGTGACCTACGCCTGCGGTTATGGGAACCTCTGAAGTGAAGCATAACGCAGCATTTCAAGGTCGTCAAGCGGTACAGCCCCTCTGGCAGTGGATTGTGCGGAGGCCGACAATCCGGATGTCGTGCTTTTGTACACTCAGGGCGATGAAGACGGTTGACGATGCCGGCAGCCAACGCTCGCTGGGAGACGCCGGGCACCACTCGGCACGCCGCGAATCGTCTGGTGACTCGACACTGCATCCAGCCAATCGCCGGCCGCGTGCAGCCGGATGGGCAACCCCGTTCAACCAATGGCAACAGCCGAAACTGGCCGCCTGCGTGCTGGCAGGTATCGTGGCGATCCTCACGGCCGCGGGCCTCCTGATTCGCCTGCACGGCCTCCAGGGGTGGGACGGCACCCTGACCGTCGATGAAGCGCGGCTGGCGATGGCAGCGCGTGGCATCCTTGAACACGGCGTACCGCAACTGCCGTCAGGCTGGGTTTACACGCGTGGGCTGCTGGCAACCTACCTGACAGCGCCGTCGCTGGCGCTGCTCGGCCCCTCCGACTTCGCTGCGCGGCTCCCAGCGGTGCTGGCGGGCACCGCACTGATCCCCGTTGGCTACTGGCTGGGCCGTGAGGTCGCCGGGCGGACCGGCGGGCTCCTGGTGGCAGCCTTGCTCGTCGGACACCCCTCGCTGGTCGTCTGGTCGCGGCAGGCGTGGTTCTATGCGCTCTACGTGCTGCTGGCGGCGGCGGCGCTGCTGTACATGCTTCGAGCGACCCGCACTGGCTCCCCGCGCGATCAGCTCCTGGCGGGCCTGCTGGTCGGGTTGTGCGCGTTCGCCCACGAAGCCGGAGCGTTCCTGCTGCTGCCGCTGGCGGTGCAGGTGCTGGCCCGCCTCTGGCAGGCGCGGCGGGAGCGTACAGCCTGGCGTGCCCCGGCGGCCTCGCTCGTTGTGGCAGGGTTGGCCCTGGCGCTGCTGTGGCTGCTGATCCTGCGACTGCGCGCCGACAGCCTGGTCGGCCCGTACGGCGAAGTTGACGAGTACCTGACGCCCGCCTTCGAATGGTCGCGCATCCGGTTCTACCTCCGCATGCTCCTGGACGGCCCGGGTCTGCTGCTGGCAGCGGCCCTGGCGGGAGTCGTTCCTGCGATCCGGCAGCGACGGCTCTCGACGGCCCTGCTCTGGCTAGCCTTCGCCCCGAGCTTCGCGCACGCGGCGTTCCTGATCCCGCGCGGCCCGCAGGAGCGGTACGGCCTGCTCCTGGTCGTCCTCGTGACCGTGCTGGCCGCGCAGGGGCTGTTCCTGTGGTCTGTGCCGCTGGCGGCGATGCTGCGGCGTCTCAGTGGCCGTGCGTGGCCCGTTGCGTCTTCGATGCTGGCCTGCCTCGGTCTGATTGTGGTGGCAGCGCATCAGGACGTCGGACGCGCGCTAGACCGCGCCGCCCTCTCCCCGAAGGAGGGGGCGTGGCTGCGGGCAGTCCGTGAGCTGGGCATCGGCCCGGACGCCATCGTGATGACGGATGTGCCGACGACGGTCGGCTGGTATGTCGGCGGACTCGACTACTGGCTGTCAAGCGCCGACTATGAGAAGTACACGGTCGAATCGGGCGGCATCCGTCGCGATGTGCACACCGGGGCCATACTGGTTCGCACCCGTGGCGAGCTCGACCGATTGGTGGCGCGACCACTCGCAGGACAGACCGTTTGGGTGATAGCATCGGGGCGCAGCTACCAGTGGGGGGAACTAGTCGATGATGACCTCAAGACCGCCCTTGATCGGCTGGCTCGCGGACGGACAAATCCTGGCGACAACTTCAGAATTCTGATACTGAACCTTCCGTCCGGCTCTTGACAACGGCCTCACAAAACTGTAGGCTCGCGGTGTCGTGGAATCGCGGTGGTCATAGAATGCCACCAGCACTCCCCGGTCCACCCTGAGCAGGCGCAGGATACCGCGCCCATGCAACTGCTGTGGGGTACGCGTCGGGCGGTCGGACGAGGGGAATCGGGAGGTGGGTTAGGGCACGGTCTTCAGGGGAGACTCCCGGGAATCAGGTCCAGGCTGTACCATCCCCTCGGTTTCAACTACGAACGCGCGGAACTTATGAATGTTCTTGGAGGAATGCATGCGCAAGCTTTCGTCGATCGCCGGAGCAGCGCTCCTGGCTATGACGGCTTTCGCCACCCCGGCAAGCGCCCAGTCGATGA
>JBBQBU010000705.1:0-2569 GCA_038318015.1 Chloroflexota bacterium
CATTGGGATTTGGGGGGGAGTCGGACCATGGACGAAGCGCTGCTCGAAGCAGTGGTTGATCGCATCATGCCGGCCGACCGCGACCCCGGCGCCATCGGGCTCGGCGCCCTCGACTACCTCCGTCGGCATTTTGCCGCGTTCCCCGCAGACGCGACCCTCATCGCCTCCGGCCTCGCTGCGCTTGCCACGTCCTCCGCCAACGAGCTCGACCTGGCGCCACTAACCGACCAGCCATGGTTCCGCCTGCTCACCGAACTGGTGGCCGAAGCCGTCTATGCCGACCCCGGCAATGGCGGCAATCGTGACGCCGTCTCGTGGACCATGCTCGGCTATGACCACGGCCTGCCCGAGGGCCCGAACGGCCCGGACGCCCGAGACGGCCAGCCCGCAGCCGGGTTCTCCGGCAGCCTCGACTACGACGTGATCATCGTCGGCGCCGGGGCAGGGGGCGGCGTCGCGGCCGGCGTCCTCGCCGAAGCCGGCAAGCACGTGTTGCTGCTCGAGCGCGGGCTGAGCCGCACCTACGCCGACAGCGGCTATCGCGACCACCTGCGCAATCACCGCCTCGCGCTCTACGGCCACAACACCGGCCCGGACCTGACGGGCAACCCACGCGTCTTCGTCGACCGCGACGGCGTCGAGCACACCGTTCCGCCCCACGACGGCCGCTACCAGAACCTCGCCTCAGCCGTCGGCTCCGGCACGCTGGTCTATGGCGCGCAGGCGTGGCGATTCCACCGCGACGATTTCCACATGGCCAGTCTCTACGGCGTCCCCGAGGGGTCCTCGCTCACCGACTGGCCGATCAGCTACGACGAACTCGCCCCTTGGTACGAGCGCGCCGAATGGGAAATCGGCGTCTCGGGGCAGGGTGCCACCCACAGCCACGAGCAGTCCCGGACCCGCGACTACCCGATGCCGGCGCTGCCCGATTCGATCGCTGCCGACATCCTGCGTCAGGGGGCGAGTGCGCTGGGCGTCACTACCACCCGCGTTCCCCTCGCCATCAACAGTGTCGCCCGCCACAACCGCGCCGCCTGCATCGCCTGCGGCAGTTGCGTCGGGTTTCCGTGCCCATCCGATGCCAAGAACGGCACGCAGAACACCATGGTCGCCCGAGCCCTCGCGACCGGCCGCTGCCACCTCGTCACCGGCGCCATGGTCCTTCGTGTCGAAACCGGCGAGGCCGGCAAGGTCAGCGGCGTTACCTTCACCGACGTCACCGGGGCCGAGCACACGGTCCACGCCAAATCCGTGATCCTCGCCGGCGGCGCTATCGAAACGGCCCGGCTGCTGCTCAACTCGCCCTCGGCCCGCGAGCCGAACGGGCTGGGCAACAACCACGACCAGGTCGGTCGCAACCTGCAGGGCCACGTCTACGCCGTCGCCTACGGCCTGTTCGATGCACCTGTCCACGGCTCGCGCGGCCCCGGCGTCGGCCTCGCCACCACCGCGTGGAATCACGGAAATCCCGGCATTGTCGGCGGCGGCATGCTGGCCGATGACTTCGTCCAGCCCCCGGTGATCTTCTTCAAGAACGTCCTGCCGCCAGACCAGCAGCGCTGGGGCCTGCCGGCCAAGGATTTCATGCGCGACCGCTACCACCACGTGCTGCGCATCGCCGGGCCGGTCCACGAAATTCCCAATCCAATTGCTCGGGTCACCACCTCCGGCAGCGTCAAGGATCGCTGGGGACTGCCCGTCGCCCGGCTCTCCGGCATGGTCCACGCACAGACCACTCGCACTGCCAGCTACATGCATGACCGCGCGCAGGACTGGCTCCGCGCCTCGGGCGCCACCCGCATATGGGGCAGTCCGCCCAACCCCGGCCTCACCGGCGGCCAGCACCAGGCGGGAACCTGCCGCATGGGCACCGACCCCGCGACCTCGGTCACCGACACCGCCGCGCGCGTCTGGGGCCACGATAATCTCTACGTCGCCGATGGTTCAGTGCATCCCACCAACGGTGGCTTCAACCCGGTTCTGACGATTATGGCGCTGGCTTTCCGCACGGCCGATGGCGCGGCGCGCGCGCTCTAGCGCGACCAAAAAGGGTGAACCAAACGCGTTCGTTAATGGCTGGCAATGTATGTGATCGCGAAGGCGTGAAGTGGCCGCCTTTATGTCTAAATGTTGCCATCGGCGCGCCGCGAGTCGCGTTGCTAATGCCAACACTTTGAACCGCCGATGAATATCGTGCTCAGGCCCCACTCAGCCGCCCAACGCTAGAACCTCAGCAACGGCATCGCGCTGTGCTCCGAACAAAGGATTTGCCCCCATGAAGACTCTCGTCGCCTTCGCCGCCCTCGCGCTCTCCGTCGGCTTTGCCGGCGCTGCCTATGCCGAGGATATCACGCTGGGCGAGCCCGGCTATGGCGGCACCGGTTGCCCCGCCGGCTCCGTCTCGGCGACGCTCAGCCCTGACGCCACCTCGCTCAGCCTGCTGTTCGATGGCTACATCGTCGAAGCCGGCGGCGAGACGGGCAAGAAGTTCGATCGCAAGAGCTGCAACATCGCCATCCCGGTTAACGTGCCGCAGGGCATCTCGGTCTCGGTGATCTCGATCGAC
>JBBQBU010000706.1:0-2563 GCA_038318015.1 Chloroflexota bacterium
GCGCTCTCGTTCGAGGCCGACGCGTTGCCGTGGATGGGCGCGGCAGCCGCCTTGCTGCTACTGTCGCGGCGGCGCGTCGATGTGGCGCTGGTGGTCTCCTGGGCGGCAGCCAGCGTGGCGCTGCTGCTGATGTACTCGCCGCTGCACGGCAAGCACGCGGTCGTCATGATCCCACCGATGGCGGTGCTGGTCGGGGTGGGGGTGGGCGAGGCCGTGCGGCTGCTGCGCGGCGGCCTGCCGGTGCCGGTGCGGGCGACTATCGGGGTGGTGTTGGCTGCGCTGGTTGTCTGGTACGCATCGGCGGCCCCGGCCCTGATGGCCCAGAGCGGTAGTCTGCTGAAGGTGACGGCGGACACGGACGTGGACCCCGCCGTCGAGCAGTACGCCGATGCCGTGGCCACCATCCGCGTTTTGACGACGCCCGATCAGTTCGTCGTGACGGACCATCCGTACCTGACCTTTCTGGCGGGCCGGTACGTGCCACCGCTGCTGGTGGATACGTCGCGGTCGCGCATCCGGTCGCGGTCGTTGCGCGGCGCGGAGGCCGTGGCGCAGGCGACGCCGTACAACCCGGCCCTGGTCGTCCTGTGGGCGGATCGGCTGCGCGGCCTCAGCGAGTTCAAGCGCTGGGTCGAAGAGAACTATCGGATGGTCAAGGTCTACAACCGACGCAATGACCTGGACCGCAGCATCTACGTGCAAGAATCGCGCGACATGGCGTCGGTGCGGGCGCTGCTGGCCAATCCCGCCGCCGTGCCGCTGGCCGCCGACTTCGCGGAGGGGCCGCTGCTGGTGAGCGTCGTGGTGGACCGCACCGAGATCCGCCCCGGCGAGGGCGCGAGTGTGACGCTGGAGTGGGAGTCCGTCCGGCCGCTGGCCGCCGACTTCCACGCGCTGACGGTGCTGCGCGGCCCCGACGGCCAGACGTACGACCAGCAGCAGGAGTCGCTGTCTGGCGGCAGCGACGGCACGACCGACTGGGAGGTCGGGCGCTGGCTGTTTCAGAGCACGTTCGTGCGGACCGACGCCACGGTACCGCCCGGCCAGTACGAGATCGCGGTGTCGGTCTACAACTCGCGTGCGCGACAGAAGGCGAGCCTGCCGGACGGCCGCGACGAGATCGTGGTCGGGCGGCTAGCCGTCCGGTAGGCTCGCGTTTCCACGCCTCGCCCGCATGCAGGCGAGGTGAGCACACAGGGTCGTTGCTGTCGCTTGCGCGGGACGCTATCGAGGCAGCAGCGCCGCCAGCCATTCGAGCGGGCTGCTGCTCGTGCGCGGCTCTATGCTGAACGCCATGACGACACCCTCGGCGGCAGTCGTCAGGATCTGGCCAGGGACCGGTACGATGCCACGGACGGCGAGCGGCTGGCGCGGCTCGACGCGGTACGGGACGATCTGGAGTTGGTAGGTGCCCGGCCGCAAGCGACTCCCGAGTGGTAGCTCGCGGTAGTCTCCAATAGGAGCCTGGACCGGCCAGCGGCTCGTCGGCGACGTGCCGAGCGCCGGGTGCCGCTCGTCCTGCTGCGCCAACACCGCCCCGTCAGGACCAAGCAGCCGCACCGACGCCGCGAAGTCCTCGGCCAGAGGCTGGCTGGCGTGCCAGTAGATCGTGAACGCCAGGACGCTGCCGGGCTGTGGGCGCGGCGTGTGGAGGGCAATACTGGTCATGCCCAATCCGTCGGCGAACTCGGTGAACACTTCGTGGGCGTTAGGCTCATACGGCTCCGGCCCGAGCGCGCCGGGCCAGGCCGGTCGCCCGGATTGGCCGCCAATGGCATCGGCGTCGGGCGGCGCGGAGACCCGAATAAGCGGTCCGTTCGAGGACGTGACGTAGCGGTTTTCGACGCCCGGCAGGGTGCGGCTGATGTAGAGCGTGCGCCCGGTGGATGACGCTGCCGCCATCTGCTCGTCGAGCCGCTCGATGGGGTAGATGATGGTCAGGTCAGGGCGCTGGCTCTCGACGCGTTGGAGGTACCAGAGGACCGTGGCCTGTTCCCAGTCACAGACGATGGTGGCGTTGGGCCGTGCCAACTCGAAGGCCAGCCGCCCGTACCGTTCTGCCACGGGCGACCGCTGGAAGTCTTGTCGCCAGGCGTCCATGGTCTCAGCGCCGGCCTCGGTGCGGACCAGCATGATCGCGCCGCGTGCCCAGGCCGTGCCCGCCTGCACCAGCAGCACCGCCGCCAGGATGCCAGCGCCAGCGACGGCCTGTCGTGTCCGCATCCCCCGCAGGCACCAGCCGCGCGCGGCGTCGAAGCCGACGCCGAGCCAGACGGCCCAGACCAGGAAGGCCGGCAGAAAGAAGACCCAGTGGCGCGGTAGCTGGTAGTTCGACTCAAGCAGGTAGCTCGCGCCGAGGATGGCCTGCGGGATCAGCGTCAGCAGCAGTACCAGTCCCGTCTGCCAGCGGCGTCGCAGCGCCACGCCGGCTCCCAGCGCCCCGAGTGCCACCCCAAGCGGCCCGAACGACCGCAGCAAGACCCAGCCTTCTTCAAGCAAGCGGCCCCGGAAGGCGGCGTCAGGGCGTAACTGCGACGTGTAGCCCCGGTCGAGCAGGAACTCG
>JBBQBU010000707.1:0-2561 GCA_038318015.1 Chloroflexota bacterium
GGGGCGCACACTGCCCCGGCCCGGCCCGCTGCGGGTGGTCGTCGGGGTGCCCCTGCGCGTCGATCCGTCGCACTCGAACTCCGAGGCTGCCGCCCAGCTAGAGGCCGCCCTGCGCGCCCTCGCCCCGCCCTCCCGGTGAGCGGCAAAAGCCTGTACCCGTGTAACTGCTGTGGCTACCTCACGATTTCGCGCATGGTCGCTCGTGGATGCAATTACGCGTCTACATCGTCAACCTGAGCCTGTGAAGGATCTCACGCCTGCGCTATCGTCAGCGGGAGATCCTTTGACTGCGCTCGCAATCTCGCTCCGCTCAGGATGACAGGGGAGTGGGGGGTGTTTCCGTCACGACAGCGGCACTGCTGGTGCTTCGGCTAGGTGCGAAACGGGGGCACCGGCCCCCAATAGGCCAGGGCGATACTCACGGTGCTTCCGTCAGGTGAGGGTTGCCGCCTGTCAGTCATCGGGCACCCCACGACCGGTACAATCGGCGCGTGAAGACGTTCGATGAGTCTCGCCCAGCGATGCCCGCCGTGATGGGTCGGATGGCCGCACCGTGACCACATCTGGAAATGGTGCCGCTGCTGGGCCGCTGGTCAGCGTGGTGCTGGTCCACTGGGAGCGCGCCAGCGTTGACGACACCGTGGAGTGCCTGCGGACGCTGACCGCCGTTGACCACCCGAACCTCGCGGCGATCCTGGTCAACAACGGCGCGACAACCTTTCCCGAAGACCGCTTCCGTGCGGCGTTCCCCGGCCTGACCATCCTGACTTTGACCGAGAACCTCGGGTTCACCGGCGGCAACAACTTGGGCATCCGGGCCGCGCTGGCCGACGGCGCGGAGTACGTGCTGCTGCTCAACAACGATACCGTGGTCAGCCCCGACCTGATCTCGCGGATGCTGCCGGCGTTCGACCGCCCGGAAGTGGGCATCGTCGGCCCGATTGTCACCTACTTCAGCCAGCCGAATAAGGCGTGGTTCGCCGGCGGCCGGTACAACCCGTACCTCGGCTACACGTTCCACACGCTGATGGGCGACGAGCTAACCGGCCGCGAGCCTGACGCCGACACTGACTTCGTGACAGCCTGCGCCCTGCTGGCCCGCCGCGAGGTCTTCGAGCGGGTCGGGCTGCTCTGGGACGCGCTGTTCATCTACTTCGAGGACGCCGAGTTCTGCCTGCGGGCCGGCCGCGCCGGCTACCGCTGCGTGCTGATCGGGAAGCCGCTGGTGCGCCACAAAGTCTCGGCCAGCATGGGCAACGTGGGCGACTATCCGTTCTCGTCGCTCAAGGGCTACTACTTCGGGCGCAACCCGCTGCTGACGCTGCGGCACGGCGTTGCCGGCCGCTGGACCCTGGTCGGGCTGCTCGGCCTCTGCGGCGTGATCTATCCGTACAACCTCTGGCAGTGCGTCAAGGTGCGGAACTGGCCGGCGCTGCGCGGCTACCTGCGCGGCATCCGCGACGGTATTCTCGGGCGACACGGCCCCCGCCCGTAGCCGCCTCGGCGGCAGGCACCGGCGTGCGTTGGCAGGCGCGTGCGTCGCCCCGGCCTACGGCCTCTAGAGGTTGCCGGTCAGGTACTTCAGGCCGGTGTCTACCGCCACCGTCGCAACCATTCTCCTCGGCCCAAGTTCGCGCGCCGGCGCCAGCGCCCCGGCCACGTTGAGGCCGGTCGAGGTGCCTGCGAAGATGCCTTCCTCGCGCGCCAGCAGCCGGGCGGTCCGACGCGCCTCTTCCTCGTCCACGGCGCGCACGTCGTCGTAGGTGCCCGGTGTCAGCAGCGGCGGGAAGAAGCCGACGCCGACGCCTTCGACATGGTGCGTACCGGCCTTGCCAGTCGAGACCACCGGCGAACTCGCCGGTTCCAGCGCCACGATTCGTGCGGCGCTGCCGGCCGCGCGCAAGGCACGCGCAACGCCGACCAGCATGCCGCCCACGCCGACGCCGCCGCAGAACGCGTCGATTGGCCCGTCAACCTGCTGCACGAGCTCTTCGCCGATGCCAGCATAGCCGGCCAGCGCGTCGGTGTTGTTGAACTGGTCCGTCCAGTAGGTGCCCGGCTGCTCGGCCAATTTGCGGGCCTCTTCCTGCATCCTCGGGATCAGATCGGGGGTGATGTTGCCGCCGACGCTCGGTACGATCATGACATCAGCGCCGAACGCCCGAATGGTGTTGAGCTTCTCCGGCGCGAAGGCATCCGATGACACGACCTTGAACGGATACCCCTTCACCGCGCACACGAACGCCAGTGACGACCCGGTGCTGCCCCCGGTGTATTCGACGACGGGTATCTCCTCAATTGGGCAGGGTAGGTCGGGTGTAGCGGGGAGTGGGCAAGCGAAGGCTGCGCGAAGCTGGGGAAGTGACGCCGGCAACGGGGTTGGCAGCGAGGGTTGATGGACGTAAGCTGGGTCTGACCATCGGTGGTGGAGCGAGATGGCAGAGCGGCCGGTTCCCGAGGCGATAGCTCGACTCGACCTGGCGTCGATCGCGGACGTGGGCGTGCGGGAGGCGATCCGAGCGCTGCTGACGCTGGTCGAGGAGTTGGCAGCGGAGAATCAG
>JBBQBU010000708.1:0-2549 GCA_038318015.1 Chloroflexota bacterium
ACGGCGCGCGGCCCCAGTCTGGGCTGCTCAGGCGCGGTGCCGTCAGCAACGTCTCGCCGGCGGTGCCGTCGGCCGCGAACAGGCGCAGCGCCATCTCGCGAGGCTCGCCGCGCCGGGCCGGCAGTTTGGCAGCAATCACCGCCAGGCGCTGGCCGTCTGCGGCCCAGGTCGGGGCAGACGCCTGATGCCCGGCACTCGGACCGCCAATGGCTGTCTCGCGCCGGGCGGCCGGTTCGACCAGCATTACCACGTCCACGCCGGTCGCCGGCCGCGACTCCACGGCGAGCCGCTGCCCGTCAGGCGACCAGCGCGCCTGCCCGACGCCGCCCTCGTAAGCTAGCGCCCACGGGCGAAGGTCTCGGCCCGGGGCGCGCTCGGCGAACGTCAGCGCCATGCTGGTGTGGCCATCTGCACTCGCCACCAGCCGGGTGCCGTCCGGCGACCAGGATGGCGCACGCAGCCTGACCGTGCCCGGCTTGAACGGCAGGCCATAGGCTGGCAAGAAGTCAGCGGGCACGTCGGCAACGGCCAGCACCGGGCGGTCGCCCTGCCCGTCCGCCCCGACGACGTGGACGGCGTTCTCGCGCGCGCCCTGCCGGTCGCGCTGGCCGTTCGTGGCGTAGGCCAGGCGCTGCCCGTCCGGCGACCAGGCCGGGTCAAAGCCGTCCGCAAGCTTCGCGGTAGCGCTGGTCGCCACATCCAGCAGCCAGACCTCTTCCGGGTCGGACAGGTCGGATTCGCCGCCGGCGCTGCGTGCGCCAGTTGTACGCGGCAGGACGTAGGCGATGCGGTCCCCGCGCGGCGACCAGACGGCCCCGCGTTCCGGGCGGGCGTTGCTGGTCAGGCGCTGCGGCGGTCCGCCAGCCGCCGGCAGCAGCAACAACTCGGCGGCCGGCCCCGCGCCGCCCGTGAAGACGAGGCGCTGCCAATCTGGCGACCAGCGCGGTTCGCCACTGTCCGGACCGGGTGCCAGGATGCGATGCGGCAGTTGGCCCGCTGGGTCCACCAGCACGATGCGCCCGCCGTCTGCCACGGCCAGCAGGCCCGGCCGCCCCAGGACAACGGGCAAGGGCAGCGGGGACGCCAGCGGGTGCGGGCCTGGGCTGCCAGCAGGCGACGGTGATGACGAACGGCCCGGCACCAGCAGCGGCGGCCCACTCTGCGCCGAGCCGGCCGTGCCCGCTGGGCTCGGCGACAGCGCCGCTGCCGGGACAATCTGCACGCTGGTCGCGATGGGGCCAGAGCCGGGAGCAGTCGCAGCAGCCACCGGCGCTGGCGACCCTGCCACAGCAGACAACGCCGCCTCCGGGCTGCCCAGCCCAGGCGATGCCGTGGGCACCACATCCATCGCCTTGCCACAGGCGGCGGCCAGCGTCGCGCCGGCCACGCCCAGAGCCGTACGCAGCAGCCAGCGCCGGCTCTGCCCGACGCTGCCGCCACACACCGTCAGCGGGCGCATCGTGCGGGCACGTGCCCCACAGCAGTCGAGTCCGCGCGCCGGACGGGGCGACCCGTCCGGCGCGCTCGCCTAAAGGCTGCCACCTCAGCCGACAGGCATCGTCCGCTTCGAGTGGGCGCGGCCAATCTCGGCATTCTTCTCACTCTGCCCGGCGAACACGCGCACCCCTCGGTCGATCATCCCGGGGATGAAGTCGGGGCTATTCGTGCCCTCAAGGAAGGCGACGCCGTTCCGCTTACAGGCCGCAAAGACTTTCTCGTGCGCCTCCTGCATCTCAGGCGGGTACGGGTTCCGCGTGGTCGTCAGCAGGCCAAGCAGCGACAGGCCGAGGTCGCCAGGCCCCATCTCTGCGAAGCCGAGGCCCGGCACCGCCAGGATCTCGTCGGCGTTGGCGATACCCTCCGGGCTCTCCAGTTTGACGCCGAGCAGCAACTCGCCCTCGGGGTTGAGCGGCCACGGGTCGGCCTTCGACACGTACTCTGGCGCGGTGACGCCCCAGATCGCCGCTGCCGTCTCCTCCGAGCCGCGTCCGCGCGTGCCCAGGCCAAGTAGGGGCCGGCCATCCTGCGAGCCAGCCGCGCCACGGTCCGTGCCCCGCATCCGTGCCAGCGGCGAGGCGAACGACGGATCGACGCCCTGCGTCTGGTGCGGGTACCGGCACGATTCGACGAAGGCACGGGCCGCGCCGGCCGTCTCGACCTGACAGAGCAGGATGCCGTGGACGCCCCGCGCCAGAATCTGCCGGAACTGCCAGGCGTTGTAGCGCACATAGTCCTCGTCAATGCCGTTGACGGGCGCTTCGACAATCACCGGTGCGGCGCGGTGGCCGGCGTTCGTGGGGCCGCCCTCAACGAGGCCGGCCATGTACTCCGCCAGGCCCGCCATATCAAATGAGCCGTGCTCCATCCCGACGTTGATGTAGTCGGCCCAGATGTGGGCGTCAATGCGCCCCTGCTCGCGGGTCAGCTTGTGACCGGTGTGGCCGCCTGAGTAGTAGATCGGCTGATCCTGTGCCAGCAACTCAATCGCCCGATTGATCCGTGTCGCCATCTCGCGTACTCCCTCGTTGTCCCACGCTGGAAACGTGCGC
>JBBQBU010000709.1:0-2539 GCA_038318015.1 Chloroflexota bacterium
GGCCGACACGCCGTAGAAGACCTGGAACGGGATGCCGTACTCGTCCTCAATGTCCGGGGCTTCGAGCGACTTCACAAACAACTGCGCCAGGTCGCGCGGGCTGACCCACTGGCCGAGATCACGATGCAGCGTCAGCGGGTCGTCCTTGCGCCAGTCCGCGAACGACGTGATGCTCAGGTCACGCGGCGCGCAGATGCGGATCTGGACGACTTCCAGCTTGCGCGGCCGGTCCTCGGGGCGCACCTCGCCCACCGTCGGGCCGCCGGCGACCCCGGACGCGTACACAAAGCCCAGATGCTCGTACGCCTCCTTCGCCCAGCCGTAGAAGTTGTCGGCCAGGACGCGCGGCGCACTCGGATAGACCATGTCGAGTTGCTTCGCGCGCAACGGCCGCTCGTAGAAGTCCGACGCGTGGTTGGAGCTTGCCACCACCACCCGCTTGACGCCGGCCTCCAGCGCCAACTGGTACACGATGTACGCCATATCCACGTCGCCGCGCTCGGCAAGGTAGCGTTCGTGCAGGCTCGGGCCGGCCGGCGGCAAGTGCGCCAGGTGCACCACCGCGTCAACATCCTCGAACAGGTCGCGGTACTCGTCCATGCGCGACAGGGCCGAGATATCGCGCACCAGCAGGCCATCAACCGGCCGCCCGAGGCCGTCCACCGCGCGGTTGTCCACCAGCCGGAGGTCAAACCGCTCGCGAAACGCCGGCAGCAGGTAGCTTGCGACGTAGCCAGCCGCACCCGTGACCAGTACCCGAGTCATCGACATCCCCCCAGCCGTTCATCCCGCCAGCATGCTACCCGGCGGGGGCGGTGTACGTCATCCGAGGACTGCGTGGCGGCGCACGTCCACAACCCGCCAGAGCAGTTTCTATGGGTTCTCGCGCGCATCCTGGCGAGCGGGCGCAAACGGCAGGCCAGCCAGCAGGGCCACGCGCGAGACCGTCTCCACCAGTTCCGGGTAGGCACTGAAGAGACGAGTCGGGTCACTCCGTGCTTCTCGTCGCCACTCGGTAGCCACATGATGCGAAAGCATCGGTAGCAGGCTCGACCGTGCCCACTGGATGCTGGTCTCATCCGCCTGCAGCAGTGCGGCCGCGAAGCCGGGGAACCGCCACGGATGGTAGCTAAACCAGACGCGGACGGCCTCGACGACGAACCGCTGTGTGAGATCCCCGTTCGAGGTCAGATGCGCCGCGCGACACACCATGTCTGCGAGGATGCGGACCGGATCGTGACGCAGCGGATCAAACAGGCGCATCCCTTCCTTCGCCATCGCGACCAGCGCTCGGCCAGCCTCAACTTGCAGGCGCTTGTGCTCCATGAGCGCCTGCCGCTCGGCATCGGCATCGACCGCGTTCACCTGTTGCCACGCCTGCTCGATCACGTCGGCGAGTGCAGCGGGGTCCAGAGGATCGAAATACACCGCCTGCGGAGGCGCTTGCTCGCGATGGACCGGGATATCGGAAAGGAGGATCGTTTTCCCGAACGAACGCGCCTCTTCGACAATCGAACTCCAGCCCTCAAAATGGCTCGGTTGCATCACAAGTCCCGCACCGCGCACCAGCAGCAACTGGTCGGCCCGCGGGATAGAGCCAAGAATCTGGACGGTGTCCGTCAATTCCAGGTCGGAAATGCGTCGCTCGACCGTCTCCATCATGCCTTGCCACCGATGATCGTCAGTCCCACCGGTGAACACGCACGGAACTGAGACGCCTCGTCTACGGAGGATACCGAGTGCCTCAATGACAAGCTGATGGTTCTTGTGACGAAACCATTGATTACAGACAATGACGTAGCGCGAAGGGATCGAATACGCGCTGCGAATAGCATCGGTATCGCCGACGATGGCCTCTTTGCCAATGCTGGCGCGGAAGTGTAAAACCCTCAACTCCGCTTTGACATCCGGATGCCAGCGAAGCGCATCATTGAGCGCCTGCTCGCTACTATGCGCGACTATCGGCGCGGCACTGAGCATCATGCCGTAGCGGAACTCCCGCATGACATGCTCGGAGACGCTGAACATGTCGGGGAGGTGTCGTTGTTGCCAATCAACGATCCAACCGCCCCACGCGACGCCAGAGGGTGCTTCGGGAATCTCCTTCACCGGATAGACGAAGTCGAGGCCCAATTGTGCCGCCGCCGCCAGATGTGCACAGCCGCTGACGAGATGGCCTAGCGCTTCGACATCGGCCTGGGTCTCTGGGCTTGTGTAGAGCAAAAAGATGTCCGGCCGCTCTGCTGCAGGCAGCGCGATGAGCGCCTCAAGCCACGAATAGACGTAGTGCAACCCGCCTGCCCATACGCCATTTGACCGCAGAACGAGGCCGATACGCAATCTCCGTGATTCTTCCTCAAGCACCTGGCATGTCCTTTGTGCAGCAGACGCGGCGGGCAAACCTGCCTGCACCGGCGATGATGAGCGGACGGTCGTGCAGGGCGCACCGTCCCCACCGGGCACATGACACGTCATCCAACCCGTTCGCACCCATGACCGCCATGACGGATCACGAGACGCCCTTGATGAGCCGTCTGAG
>JBBQBU010000710.1:0-2537 GCA_038318015.1 Chloroflexota bacterium
GCGCTGGCGGCCGCCAGTTCCGCGAGCGCCTGCTCACGCAGCGTGTCGATCTTTCCGCGCCAGTCATCCATCCCGATCTCTCCACCGTGCCGGGTGCCCCGTCAACCACGGACATGTGTGTGGGGCTGTCCGGCTGCTCATGGTGCTTGTCTGTCGCGCCGCGTCCGTACCGTGCGGGTGTCGCCTGCATGAGTCTGTGCGCTGCCCACCTGTGGGTGGGAACGGTGACGCCAAAAGCGCCTCCGTCGCTCGACGAAGGCGCTCAGGTATCCATCGCACGAGCCAGCCGTTGCATCCTGGCGGCTCTGCGACCTCGGGGATTGCTCAGGCAGTGGCGACTGCACTCACCTGGCTGTCCCGGGCCAAAGCCACCAGGTTGGTAAACGCCGCGCTGTCCGAGACGGCCATCTCCGCGAGCATCTTGCGGTTGATCGCCACACCAGCGGCGTTGAGGCCAGCCATGAAGCGGCTGTAGCTCAGGCCGTTCGCGCGCGAAGCGGCGTTGATGCGGATGATCCACAGGCGGTGGAATTGCCGCTTCTTGTTCCGCCGGTCGCGGTACTGGTAGTCGAGGGAGTGCAAGACGGCTTCATTGGCGGTCTTGTGCAGGCGGCTACGGCCGGAATGGAAGCCCTTCGCGAGAGCTAGAATCCTCTTGTGGCGGGCGTGCTGGGTAACGCCGCGCTTGACTCGGGCCATCGTGTCCTCTCGGCGGCCCGAAGTCTCGGGCGCTACGTGTCAGCGGTTGTTACTTCGTCTTCTTCGCGTACGGGAGCATCCGGCGGAGCCGGGGCAGGTCGGCCTTTGCCACAACGAACATCTCGTCGTACTCGCCAGCGGCGCGCTTCGACTTGTTCCGTCGCAGATGGCTCTTGCCCTGTCGGGTACGCATCAGCTTGCCGGTGCCGCTGTACTGCATACGGCGGGCGGCACCCTTATGAGTCTTCAGCTTGGGCATAGTTGTCACATCCTGCAGGGTGCGAACCCCCCGTCACCGAAGCGACCGGGTGGCTCAGGCGGTGCGCGCACAGTGTCGTGTGCGCGGCTCGACGCCACGAACGGGAATTGTAGCAGACGGGCGCGGCCGGCCGGCAACGCCGGCTGCCCGGTATTTTCCTGGCACCCCTCACCTCCCAGCGGGGGCCGCAGAGATCAAGGGGGGGCCTCTTGATGGGCCAGAGAGGGGTTCTCGGGCTAGACTGGCTGCAACGGCTGGTGCGGTGCGGGCGGCAACTCGACCTTGATGCTGTCGCCGACTTGTACGTCACCGTCCGTCAGCACGATGCCCATGATGCCAGCCTTGCGGATCAGGTTGCCGTCGTCGTCCTTGTCCAGCGTGGCCGACATCAGCCCCTGCTGCACGCCATCTAGCTGGCCGCACGGATTCCGCAGCCCGGTGATCTCGACGATGGCGGTCGGCCCGAGGTGCAGTCGCGTGCCGGTCGGCAGCCCCAGCAGGTCGATGCCGCGCGTGGTGACGTTCTCGCCCATGTCGCCCGCCTCGACCGCGAAGCCGGCCCCGCGCAACTCGTCGAGCAGCTCGGCGTGGACGAGGTGGACCTGCCGCAGGTTCGGCTGGCTCGGGTCGCGCGCCACCCGCGAGCGGTGCTTGACAGTCACGCCGAGGTGCGCGTCACCCTCGACGCCCAGGCCGGTCAGCAGCTTCACGCGGTCCTGGTTCGGCTTCTTCATGGTGTGCGTCGGGCTGACGCTCAACGCCGTAACAGTTGCTTCCATGCAATCCTACTCCCTTGTGTGCAGGCGGGGCCGCATCGCCGCCGCCCTGCACGATCCGCCTGATTTTCTGCGCCCGCCGACGTTACGTCGAGAACAGGCGCTCTAGCTCGTTGATGAAGCGGTCCGGGTCGACAACATCCAGCCCGTAGGCGGTGTCACTGGGGACGGGCGCGCGCGGGATCTTCGCCACCAGCCACCCCTCTTCCAGCCCCCGGCAAATCAGCGGATTGACCCGCTTGACGAACGCCGAGAACGATACCTTCTGCGGGCGCACGATGTCGTACCACTCGCGGCCCCGGTCGTCAGCCGTCCACAGCAGTTCCACAAGCTGCATGTGCCGCCGGTGCATATCCGAGGCGTGCATGTCGGGCGGCGCGAACCAGCGGTCCACCATCGCCTCGAACGGCCCCATCTTCCGCAGCTCGCCGCCGCAGTCGGGGCAGGGCGTTCGGATATCCGGCTGCGCCCAGAGGCGGTGGCCGCATTCAAAGCAGATCAGGCGTTGCTCTGGCATCGTGGACATGGTCATGGCGTCAGGTATCACGGCCCGCAGTCAATAATACGTTGTAGTAGTGTACCGATGCGGTGAACTGGCGTCGATGCCGTGCGTGCGCGGATCGGCGGGCAGTACAACATCGTGCAGATGCTCCAGAGCAAGAACGGGGAGAACATTGATGGTTGACGCATCGCTGGTGGCGATTCTGGCCTGCCCCGAGACGCACCAGCCCGTCCAGGTGGCCGACGACGCGACGGTTGCGAAGGTGAACGCGGCGATTGCGGCCGGCACGCTCAAGAACCGT
>JBBQBU010000711.1:0-2521 GCA_038318015.1 Chloroflexota bacterium
CGGCCTCGTCGCCGCTTTCGAGACGCTGCTCGACCGTCGCTGGACCAGCTTCGTGGACCCCCTGCGCGAGGCGCTGGAAGCCGAAGCTCGCGACGACACCACCCGCGCCGAGAAGCTCGCCACGCCGTTCGCCGTCTCCACGCCGCGCATCGGCGGCCAGAACGAATCGGACCCGTACCGGCTGTCCGGCGTCGAGGCGTCCGCCGTCGCGGCCTTCGTCGAGGGCGAGTGGCTCGACCTCGTGGACCCGCGCGGCCGGGTGATCTCGTCCGCGCGCCTCGTGCGGTTCGACCCGGCCGAAGGCGTCATGGATATCGACGTACGCGGCGCTGATCCGCCATCCGAAGGCATCGTGCGCCCGCGCCCCCAGACGCAGATTCTGGCCCAGAAGCGCGCCATCCTCGAAGAGTTGGACAACCCGACCGGCGGCCTCGCGAACGCCGTCAAGTTGGTGGCGTCGCCCGCGTCGTTGCCGCCGCCCCAGAAGCGCCGCCCGGCCGCCTTCGTCAACAAGCTGGTGGCCCAGAATCGCAGTCAGGTCCGGGCCGTCTCGTTGGCGCTCGGCCTCGACGAGGGGCAGGCGCTGATGATCCAGGGGCCTCCCGGCACGGGTAAGTCGACCACCCTGGCTGAGATCCTGGGGCAGCTCGTCACGCGCGACAAGAACGTCACCGTGCTGGTCTGCTCGCACTCAAACCACGGCGTTGACAACCTGCTGCTCAAGACGCTGCCCTACCTCGAATCCGTGCCTGAGCTTGCCATCGCCCGCGTCGGCCTCTTCGACCGGGTCAACCCGCTGGCGCGGCCCCACTTCGTGCCGCCTGGCGAAGACCTCGGCGCGTACAACGTCGTCTTCACGACCGTGGATGCGCTGGCGCTCCAGGTTGAGGCAGGAGGGCGCACCTACGACTACGCAGTGCTGGACGAGGCGAACCGCGCGTCCATCCTCGACTCGCTGATTCCGCTGGTGCGTGGCCGGCGCTTCATCCTGGTGGGCGACCACCTCCAGTTACAGCCGGTCCTCTCCGAAGCCGAAGAAGCCATGCGACTAGAGCCGGCGGTCGGCAACAACTCGGCCATCGGCAAGAGCCTCTTCGCGTGGCTGCGCGAGCGCCGCTTTCCCGAGGCTGCCACCATCTTCCTGGACGAGCAGAACCGGATGCACCCGGTCATCGCCGGGCTGATCTCGGAAGTGTTCTACGAGGGCAAACTGCGCTCTGGCCGCAAGGCACCGCGCCGCGCCGCTGACGTGCCGCTGTTCCCGTCCCCCGTGACCTGGGTAGACACGCGCGGCCTGCACGGCCTCCGCGAGGCGCGCGGGCGCGGCGCGTCGCTGGTCAACGTGCCAGAGGCGCGCCTTGTCGCCACCATCGCGCGGCACATCCTGGGCACCTCCGGCCAGTCGGACGTGGGCGTCATCTCGGCGTACGCGGAGCAGACCGCGTTGCTGCGCCGGCTCCTCCTCAACCGCAACAACCAGCGCCCCGGCGGCCAAAACGGGCAGAGCGCGAACGGCAAGGGCAACGTGCTCGACCGGGCTGCCCTCAAGCATCTGGAGATCGACACGGTTGACGCCTTCGAGGGCCGCGAGAAGGACATCATCCTGGTGTCGCTGGTGCGGAGCAACCGCCGCCGCGACATCGGGTTTCTGCGGCTGATGCAGCGCATCAACGTGGCACTCTCACGCGCCCGGACCATGCTGATCGTCGTGGGCGACACCTCGACGCTGCGCGGCAGCTACTTCGACCGGATCATTCGGTACATCCGGGCCAACGGCATGCTCGTGCCCGGCCCCCGCCTGATCGGCCGGCTGCTCAACGCGCGGAGCGGCGAGCGCCCGGCCGCTGCCGTGGCTGGCGAGCGTCCAGGCGTCGCGGGACGGCGTCGGCGTCCCCCGCTGCCGTCGGTGCGGACCGCCTTCCCCGAGCAAGACCCGGCAGCGGCCGGAGCCGCCGGCGTTGCTGCCGAAGACGCGGCGACTGGCCGGCGGCGGCGACGGCGCGTGCGTGGGCGCGGCGATGCCGAGCAGCGCCCGCCGAACGACCGGCGCAACCTGCCGCCAACCACCACGATGGAGCTTGCCCCAGCCGAGCCAGGGGCCGACGAGCCAGCAACGCAGTACGAGATCGACCGGTTCGCCGCGCTCGTCGAGCAGTTGCTCGGCGACACCGGGGGCGACGAGAACACCGGCGACGGCGCTGAATCGGCCGCCCTGCCCGAGGTTGACCGCGCCCACGCCGAAGAGGTGTTGGCCGATGCGCTCCGGGCGGTTGGCGAACAGGCCGACTGGACCGGACCATCACGCTCTCGGCGCGGCAACAATCGCCGACGCTCGCGGCGTGGCCAGGGCCGCCCGCTGCCCGGCGACGCCGCCATTGCGGACGCCGCCCGGCGGATGGCCCGCGAAGAGCTGGCCGCCGCCGAAGCAGCCGACGACGGCACGCCGCGTTACAACGTGGCCGCGACCGACGCCGAGCGTGCGGCCGGCTACGAGTACGACAGCCCGCTCGTGGCCGGCATA
>JBBQBU010000712.1:0-2517 GCA_038318015.1 Chloroflexota bacterium
CGGGGCCAGGCCCGCAGCCGGCTGTTCTCGCCGCTCGCGCCGAGTGGGCCGGCGCGCGGGCAGCAGCAGCGCGGCGGCCGGGAGGGGCACCAGCGGCGACGTGGCCAACCCAACCAGCAGCCAGAACAGCACGCCAGTCGCAGCGGTGTCGAAGGCAAACTGCCCGGCGATCAGATTGGCGGCAAGCGCCCCTAGGATGCCAGCCGGCAACCATCTTGTCGGGCCGCGCTCGACAACGCTGCCCCACGCAGCCGCCCGCACCACGCCGTAGACGATCATCACCAGCCCGACCAGCCCGAACAGGCCGGTGGTCAGCAGCGTGTCGAAGACGAGGTTGTGCGCGCGATCAAAGCGCTGGTTTTCGAAGCGCAGGGCCAGTTCGACGGGGAAGTGCCGCTCCAGCGAGAGCATCTGCGTCTCGGGGCCGTACCCGATGAGCAGGCGCGGACCGGCCAGCGCCCGCACCGCGTCCTGCCAAGTGAGTACTCGCTGGCGCGCGGACGTATCCTCGCCGTCACCCCTGTCCGGGCGCGGCACCGCAGCCAGCAGCACGCTCCCCAACACCAACAGGATCGCGGCGATGGTGCCGCCCATGACGACCTGTCGGCGGTGTGTCGGCCAGCAGGCGAAGGCGACCATCACCAGGACGCCGCCGGCCAACGCCAGCAGCCCGCCGCGCACCTGCGTCATCAGCAAGGCCGCGACTTGCAGCGTCAGGACGGCCGCCAGCCCGCCAAACCGCAGGCGCGGATCGGACCACCACGCCAATGGCCGGCGTCCGCGCGTCGTGGCGGGCCGTGCCAGGACGGCCGGTGCAGCCAGCACCAGACAGGCGATTGTCAGCGGCACCAGCATCGCGAGATACGTCGCCAGGGCCGTAGACGAGCCGAGCGTGCTGGCAACGCCAAGCGGCTGATTGAGCCATGCCACGGGATCAAGGTGCGCGAACTGGACCGCCGCATACAGGCAGGCTGGAACGCTCGCCAGCACCCAGATGAACAGCAAGTGCGTGCGGCGCGCGTTGTCGCGGCCGATGATTGCCGCTGCGATACCGAGCACCAGCCACGCCAGCGTCGTCGCAAGGCCCTGCTGACGGTCCCAGGAGCCGAGCAGGCTCACCAGTGGCGTCAGCGAGGCGGCCGTCGCGACGATGTTGGCGGCAGAGTAGACCACGAGGCCCATCGCTACCAGCCGCAGCGGGCCGTTCCAGGCTACCCGCAGCGAGTTACGCCACGCGAACGGCCCCGGCGTCGCCCTGATGCGGAGCGTCTCGGCGCACAGCCACCCGAGCAGCAGCGCCAGCGCCAGCAGTCTGACCAGCAGCACCTTCGTGGACTCAAAGCCAAGCGTGCCGAGCGTGTGAAACGCCAACGGCACGACCAGCCCGGCCAACTGGCAGGCGGCCTCGGCCCAGGATGTGGTCGTCCAGGCGGCGTCTCGGCGCGCGCTCGTTCCAGGCACCCGATCAGCCCCGCTGGCCGCCGCAGCCAGGGGGGGCGCTCACCGCTGGCCCGACCACGCCGCGCCCGGTTGGCACCGTGTCAACGTAGCGCGTGTCGTCGCAACTCCAGGGGATGCCAGGCTCGTGGCCTAAGGCCCGGCCCGCGCCCAGCACGAGCGCCAACGTCACCAGGACCAATCCCACGCCGAGCGCAGCAGCTATCAGCAGAGGCCGCATCCTATCCTGTCGCCCAGTTCCGCGCGCGGTCCACGGCGCGGTGCCACGACGCCATCATGTCATCACGGCGATCAGCCGACATCGCAGGCTCGTAGCGCCGCGACGGCTTCCACTGCTTCACAATCTCGTCAATATCTTGCCAGAAGCCGACCCCGAGTCCCGCCAGATACGCCGCACCGCGCGCGGTCGTCTCCTGCACGTCGGAGACCTCCAGCGGGATGCCCAGCAGGTCGGCCTGGAACTTCATCAGGAACGAGTTCGCCGTGCCGCCGCCGTCTACCCGCAGGACGGGCACGTCCACGCCGCCCTCGTCGCGCATGCCGGCCAGCACGTCGGCTGACTGGAACGCGATAGCCTCCAGCGTGGCCCGTACGAGATGTGCGCGGCTGGTGCCGCCGGTTAGCCCGACGATGGCCCCGCGCGCGTACATGTCCCAGTACGGCGCGCCCAGCCCCGCGAACGCTGGCACGAAGTAGACGCCGCCGGTGTCCTCAACCGATAGGGCCAGCGCTTCAGTTTCGGCTGCGTCACCGATGATGCCCAGGCCGTCGCGCAGCCACTGCACGGCCGCGCCCGTCACAAAGACCGCACCTTCCAGAGCGTACGTCCACTGATCGCCGCGCTGCCACGCCACCGTCGTCAGCAGCCCGAGCCGCGAGTTAGGGGCGCGCTCGCCGGTGTTCAGGAGGAGGAACGAGCCGGTGCCGTACGTGTTCTTCGACATGCCCGGCACGAATGCTGCCTGCCCGAACAGCGCCGCCTGCTGATCGCCAGCCACCCCCGCGATGGGCACCGCCACGCCGTCGAAGCTCGCCAGGGCCGGCCCCGCGACCTCGCCC
>JBBQBU010000713.1:0-2514 GCA_038318015.1 Chloroflexota bacterium
CCTGAGCGAAGCGAAGGATCTCCCAGACCAGCCGTCTTGTTTGGGAGATCCTTCGACTCCGCTCGCAAGCAAGGCCCGCTCAGGATGACATGACGAATGGAACGCCATGCTCCTGGGCCGACGGTGCCGGCCGCACGCGCAAACTCGCTCCGATTAGGATGACATGGTGCGTGAAACGTCTCACGGTCACTCCAAGCCACTGCCACCACAGGCGCTTGCACCTAACGGCGCGCGGCTCCTTCCGGACGCAATCAGGAATGAGCAGCCGGGGCGGGTCACGGGAGGGCGGCGAGAAACGACCGCACTGGCTCCCGCAGGGTGTTCCAGCCGTCGTCTACCTGTTCCAGTTCGGCGGGCGTCAGGTCGGCCAGCAGTTTGCCGAAGCGCGGCACCACCAGCAGCGCCGGGAACCAGAAGCCGCCGCTGACCTTCGCGCGGTCGTAGGCCGCCACCAGGTGCCCGATGGCCCCCTGCGCCTCCCAGGCACCGAGCACCCTGCCCGGCGTCGCCACCGCGACCCCCTCGATCCAGGTCACGCTGCGCTGCTCGTCCTGGTGCCCCTGCATCAACGACAGCAGATGGTCGGAGCGGGCGGCATCGTCGGGCACGTCGCCGGCCGCCCGCTTCGTGAACAGGCTGTTCCAGGATGCGCCGAGCGCCGGAATGTGCGCGCCGCCGTCGCTGGCGATGACCAGCGCGCCGGCATAGTCGGCCCAGTCAGCAGCCTTCGCCGCCGCAACCTCCTGGTGGCTGCCGCCGCGCTCGGGCGGGTCGAACGACAGGCCGAGGTCGCGCGGGGTCACGGCGTCGTAGCGCTGCCCACGCTGGTCGCGCAGACCGCTGATGAGCCAGCGCAGTTTGGCCTGTTTCGCGGCGTTGCCGGTCGCCAGCAGGATCGTCGGCATGCTGTCAGACTCCACACGAGCGGTAGATCAGCGGGAGGCAGGCGGGACCGTGCACATGCCTCAGGCATACGCGCACGGAGCGGCAACGGCACGCCTTCGAGACGCCGGTTTCGGCCTGGGCCGCCCGCACCGCCCGTATACTCAACGAGCGACGACACGCCCCGGAGGCTCGCTGTGGTGGACTGGCTCGACACACTCAATCCCGCCCAGCGGCTGGCCGTCACGACCACCGACGGGCCGCTGCTGATCGTCGCTGGCCCCGGCTCCGGCAAGACCCGGGTGATCGTCCACCGCATCGCCTACCTGATCCAGGAAGCGGGCGTCGCCCCCTGGAATGTCCTGGCCGTGACCTTCACGAACAAGGCCGCGAAGGAGATGCGCGAGCGCCTCGACGGCCTGCTGACCCCGCGACAGATCAACGCCGTGACGGTGGGCACGTTCCACGCGACGTGCGCGCGCTGGCTCCGGTTGGACGGCGAGAGGATCGGGCTGGACCGCCGCTTCACCATCTACGACGACGGCGACCAGCTTGACCTTGTGAAGAAGGCCAGTCAGTACCTTGAGCTTGACGACAAGAAGTTCAAGCCACGCGCGCTGCTGGCCGCGATCTCGGGCGCGAAGAACGAGTCCATCTCGCCGGAGCGGTACGCCCGCAACGCCGAAGGGTACTTCGAGGGCGTGGCGGCGCGGGTCTACACCCGCTACCAGGAGTTGCTGGACGAGAACCGCGCGCTGGACTTTGACGACCTGCTGGGCAAGGTGCTGGAGTTGTTCACCACCGCGCCCGAGGTGCTGGAGCAATATCAGGACCGCTTCCCGTACCTGATGGTGGACGAGTTCCAGGACACCAACGTCGTGCAGTACGAGTTGGTGCGGCTGCTCGGGAAGAAGCGCAGCAACGTCTGCATCGTCGGCGACGAGGACCAGTCCATCTACGGCTGGCGCAAGGCTGATGTCCGCAATCTCCAGCACTTCGAGCGCGACTTTCCCGACTTGAAGATCGTCATGCTGGAGCAGAATTACCGCTCCACCCAGGCCGTGCTGGACGTTGCCAGCGCCGTCATCAGTCCGAACGAGGGCCGCAAGCCGAAGCGCCTCTGGACCGAGAACGCACGTGGCCTGCCGGTCATCCTGCACGAGGCGTACGACGAGCGTGACGAAGCCCTGTTCGTGGTGCGTCAGATCGAGAGGCTGCGGCGCGACGGCGCGCGGTACGGCGATGTCGCCGTGACCTACCGCACCAACGCCCAGTCACGCGCGCTGGAAGATGCGTTCGTGCGCTACGGCGTGCCCTATAAGCTCGTCGGCGGCACGGCGTTCTACCAGCGCAAAGAAGTCAAGGATGTCCTCGCGTATTTGCGGCTGATCGGCAACACGGCCGACGGCCTCAGCTTCGAGCGGATCGTCAACGTGCCAACGCGCGGCATCGGCCAGAAGACGGTGGGCGAACTGCTCCAGTGGGCCGAGCGGAAGGCGCTGCCGGCCTACGACATCGCGAAGCACGCTGCCGAAGGCACCGAGGAGATCAACCCGGATGGCCGCATCATGCCGGTCGTCCCGATGGCGGCCAGGCCGCGTTCGCTGATCGCCAAGTTCGTGGCCGTGATCG
>JBBQBU010000714.1:0-2507 GCA_038318015.1 Chloroflexota bacterium
CCATGGTCGGCAGTAGTCAGCGTTACCTGGCAATTCACGGCCACTTCTACCAGCCCCCGCGCGAAGACCCGTTCACCGGGCGGATTCCACGCGAGCGCGGTGCAGAGCCGTTCCACGACTTCAATGAGAAGATCGCGGCGGAATGCTACGGCCCGAATGCGGACCTGGGCAACTTCGAGCGGATCAGCTTCGATCTGGGGCCGACGCTGGCCTCCTGGTTGGAGCAGCACGAGCCGCAGACGTACGCCGCCATCGTCGCGCAGGAGCGGGCACACTTCGAGCGGTACGGCCACGGCAACGGCATGGCCCAAGTCTACAACCACGTCATCATGCCGCTGGCGACGGCGCACGAACAGCGCATCCAGGTAGCCTGGGGCATCGCCGACTTCCAGCACCGCTTCGGGCACACGCCGGACGGCATGTGGCTGGCCGAAACTGCCGCCGACTCGGCAACGCTCGGCATGCTGCTGGATTACGGCATTCGCTACACCGTGCTGGCCCCCTGGCAGGCGGACGAGCCGATTGATCCGATGGAACCGTACTGGGTCACGCTCGACGATGGCCGGCGCATCGCGGCGTTCTTCTACAACGGCGAATTGTCCGGGCGTGTGTCGTTTGACTCGTCGCTGACGACCAACGCTGATGTCTTCGGGCTGAAAGACCTGCCGCGCCACATCGACAAGGACCGGGCCGCGCGCGACGAGGCGCAGTTGATCCTGATCGCGACGGACGGCGAGTTGTACGGCCACCACCTCCAGTACCGAGACAAGTTCCTGGCGCGTCTGCTCCAGGTGAGCGCCGTGTCACGCGGCTTTGAAGTGACCAGCCTGGGCCGCTACCTCGCCGCGCACCCGCCCCGGAAGCAAGTCGCGCTGGCCGAGGCGACCTCGTGGAGCTGCCACCACGGCGTAGACCGCTGGCGCGGCAACTGTGAGTGCATCGACGAAGACGGCCAGTGGAAATGGCATCTCCGGCAGGCGCTGACGCGGCTGTCCGCACGCATCGACACCCTCTACGAATCGGCGGCACGCAAGCTGCTACGCGACCCGTGGATCGCTGAAGAGGAGTACATCTGGGTTCGCCTGGGGGCAATGTCTCGCGCGGACTTCTGGGCGCGCCACGCGTGCAAACCGAAGGCCGGCCAGCGTCGCGCGTTCGCCCTCCTGGAGACCCAGTACTACCGCCATCTCATGTTTGCAAGCTGCGCCTGGTTCTTTGAAGACCTGGACCGGATCGAGCCGCGCAATGCGATTGCGTACGGACTCCGTGCCCTGCGCGAGGCCGAGCGTCTCCACGGTGTGGAGATGCTCACCGCCTACATCAGCGATCTGCGAAGCGCCCGGAGCACCGACAGTGGTCTTAGCGGTGCCGATCTGGTGGCTGACGCACTGGCAAGACTGGCAGCACCCGGTTTACACCGGAAGACGGCCATACGGGTCGAGCCGATGCGAGAGAATCGGGACAGCCTGGATATCGAGGTGGTAGCCTGAATGCATGACCACACCAGCACGAAAGCCCGCTTCTCGCGCTCGTTCCGCTGCTGCACCCTCCGCTGAGGCCGCAGCCAGGCCTGCCCGCGCCACCTCAAGGACCGCGAGCAGGAGCCGGTCATCAGGAGGCGCTGTGCCCATCGACAGCACCCCGGCCTGCTACAGGTCTGTCGTCATCGAAAGCGTGTCGCCGGAGCTTGACGGCGGCCGCTACCCCGTCAAGCGCGAAGTCGGCGCGACACTGATCGTCGAAGCCGACCTGTTCAAAGAGGGCCACGACATCCTGGCCGGGCGCGTCTGCTACCGCGCGCCCGGCGATGAAAGCTGGCGCACCTCGCCGCTGACCTTCTACGACAACGACCGCTGGCGCGGCTCGTTCGACCTGACCGACCTGGGCCTGTACACCTACACCGTCGAGGCGTTCCCCGACCTGTACCGGTCCTGGGCTTCGGACACACACAAGAAGGTCGACGCCGGGCAGGACGTTGCCAGCGAGTTGCTGGAGGGCGCGGCGCTGCTCCGGCGGCTGGCACAGTTCGCCACGGACGGCGGGCGCACGACGTTGCTTGATGCCGCCGCGACCGTTGGCGACACCGCCGCCCCACGTGAGGCGCTTCAGCTGGCACTCGACCCGATCATGGTCGATTTGGCATCAGGCTGCGTCGATCCGGCCGTCGTCACCCGCTACGACCATGAGCTTTCGGTAAAGGTGGACCGTGTCCGCGCGCGCTTCGGCACATGGTACGAGATCTTCCCGCGCTCGCAGGGCACCGACCCGAACCGCAGTGCCACGTTCTGCGAGGCTGAAGCGCGCATCCCGGCCATCGCCGCGATGGGCTTCGACGTGCTCTACATGACGCCAATCCACCCCATTGGCACGACGAACCGCAAGGGGCAGAACAACACGCTGATCGCCGAGCCTGGCGACCCCGGCAGCCCGTACGCCATTGGTGCATCGGCCGGCGGCCACACCGCCATCGAGCCGGCGCTCGGCACGCTTGAGGACTTCGACCACTT
>JBBQBU010000715.1:0-2502 GCA_038318015.1 Chloroflexota bacterium
GACGGCGACCTGCACCTCGTCCAGCGCGAACTGCTCCGTGCTCACGTCCGCGCCTTCGGTGGCGATGCCCGGAGAGAGCATGAGCTTAATGCTGTCTACGCCGCGCTTGATGTGGTTGCGGACCTCGCGACGCACGGCGTCTACGCCGTCCACTTCGACGGCGCACCAGTTGTAGTAGTGGCCGCCGGTCGTGGTCAGGCCGCGCCCGCTCGCCAGGATGCGCGGCCCGATGATGGCGCCTTCCGCGATGGCGTCTCGCAGGTCAACGTCCAGATAGTCGCGTGAGCCGGCCACGCGGATGGTCGTGAATCCCGCCTGAAGCGTTCGAGCTGCCGCCCCGACCGTCCGGAACGTTGCCAGCCCCAGCGGATCGCCCTCGCGGTTCGGTGCGAAGTCGCCATTGGCCAGGTGTACGTGGCTGTCGATCAGGCCGGGCATCAAGGTGCGGCCGGCCAGGTCGACGACCGTCGTGTCAGGGTCCGTCCGGCGTGCTTCGAGGCCGGCGCTGGTGCCTACGGCTTTGATCGTGCCATGAGTCGTCAGGAGGGCAGCACGTTCGGCGACCCCGCCATTGCCGTCAATCACTGTGCCGTTCAGGAACAGAATCGCCATCTTGGCTCCAGGCTCACACCATCAACGCTTGTAGCATCGGGCGCGCAGCGTGTTCGCATGCGGGCATGCTGGATGCTAGATGAAGGCGGGGGACGATGACGAACGGACTACCGAGACCGCAAAGGAGCACCCGGTATGGAGCAGCACAAGCAGGCCCGCGCGCGGATCGTCGTTATCAACGACGACACCGATTTTCTGACCCTGATGACTGAGCTGTTGACGGAAATCGGCGACTACGATGTGCAGATTTGCCGCGAAGGCAACCATGCGTACCAGTTCGTGCGCGACCAGCTTCCTGATCTGGTGATCCTCGATATTCGCATTGAGGGGCAGGATCTCGGGTGGGCGATCCTGGAGTGCGTCACGCTGGACCCGAAGACGCGGCCAATCCCGATGATCGTCTGCTCGGCGGCCATCCGCGAGTTGCAGGCCCACGAGGAACTGCTCGAACGGTACGGCATCGACGTGTTGACCAAGCCGTTCGACCTCGACGCGCTGCTGGAGAAGGTGGCGACAGCACTGGAGCGCGGCCGAAGGCACCGCGCAGACGGTTCGGCAGGCGGCGCGGACGGGGCGGTACGCGGCAGCCTCGTAGGGCAACCCACACTCGACGGCTCGCCATAGGCGTGCATCGCATGCCACCATCATGGCGACATAGTGCGACAGGCGGGGGTGACGGCATGATGGTGTTGTGTGCGGGCGGCGGAAACTGGCGTGCGCGTGGCCGCTGAATTGCCGGTGGCGCTTCTGGAGGCGCTCGACGCTGAGTTGACGGCAATCTCGCCGCCGGAGTTGCACCGCGCCAGCGCCCGCCTCTCCGAGCGGTACCGTGACCAGTGCTCGCGCGGTGGCCCGGTCGCTCGCACCGACGGCGACATCCTGGCCTACGCGGCCACGCGGATGCCGGCCACTTACGCGGCGATCACCGCCAGCCTGGAGGCCGTCCGCGAGCAGCGCTCCGGCTGGCAGCCGCGCACGCTTCTAGACCTGGGATCTGGCCCGGGCACCGGCCTGTGGGCAGCGGCGGGCGTCTGGCCGGGGCTGGCCGACGCGACCGCGCTGGAGGCCGAAGCCGGCATGGAGGCGCTCGGGCAGCGGCTGGCGCAGGCCGCCCCAGCGACGACGCTCGCTGCCGTTCGTGATGCGCGTTGGCAGCGGGCCAGCCTGCCAACCGCGCTCCCAGCCGGCCCGTTCGACGTGGTGCTACTGGCGTTCGTCCTCGGGGAACTGCGCCAGGACGACCGCGACCGTGTGGTGGATGCCGCCGCCCAGGCGACGGCTGCCCCGGACGGCGTGACGGTCATCGTGGAGCCGGGCACGCCAGACGGCTACGCGCGGGTGCTCCGGTCCAGGGACCGCCTGATTGCCGGCGGCGGCTTCGTGACGGCGCCCTGCCCGCATGACGGCACCTGCCCGATCTCGGAAAATGACTGGTGCCACTTCTCGGTGCGCCTGTCGCGGTCGGTGGTGCACCGCAGTGCTAAGCAGGCGGCGCTCGGCTACGAGGACGAGAAGTTCGCCTATGTCGCCGTGGCCCGCCAGCCAACGGCCCGCGCCAACGCGCGCATCGTGCGGCACCCGCAGACGCGCCCGCGCGCTATCGACCTGGAACTGTGCACGCGCGACGGCCTCCGCACTACCACCGTCACGAAGACCGACCGAGATGGGTTCCGCCTGGCGCGCAAGGCCCGCTGGGGCGACACCTTTCCCCTACCGGACTGATACCGGGCCGTGCCGTACTCCCCTCTCCCACTTGTGGGAGAGGGGCCGGGGGTGAGGGCCGTATGCCGGGGGTGAGGGCCGTATGCCGGGGGTGAGGGCCGGATGCCGGGGGTGGGGCCGGATGCCGGGGGTGAGGGCCGGATGCCGGGGGGGAGGGCCGTCTGGCGG
>JBBQBU010000716.1:0-2502 GCA_038318015.1 Chloroflexota bacterium
GTGACAGACCCGGAGATCATCGAGGGCATCAAACTGCTGGCGCGCACCGAAGGCATCTTCGCAGAGACGGCCGGCGGCGTGACGGTGGCCGTACTGAAGAAGCTGGTTGCCCTCGGCCAGATCGACCCCGACGAGCTGATCGTTGTCTACGTCACGGGCAACGGCCTGAAGACGATGGAGGCCCTGGTCGGGTCGCTGAACAGCCCGGTCTTCGCCAAGGCGACGATGGCCTCCGTTGAGGAAGCCCTGTCGCTCGCCACGCCGGTGGCGTCGCTCGCCTGACGCGGCGCACCGGCCAACCTGACGGAGCCATGTGACGACAGTGACCGAGGGGCAACCGGCAGCGCCCCCGTTGGCGACCATGCTCGCCAGCGGGGTACGCTCGCAGCGGCGCTCTCAATGAGGAGAAGGAGTCCGGAGATGGCACGCCAGCGCATGAAACTCACCTTCCCACCAGATTTGATCAACCAGCCGCTGATCTACAACATGGGCAAGCAGTTCCCGGTGGTCACCAACATTCGGCGCGCGAACGTCAGCGGCGACCGGGGCTGGATGATCCTGGAGATCAGCGGAACCGACGAAGAGATCGAGAAGGCACTGACCTGGGCAACGAGCCAGGGAGTACGGATCGAGCCAAACGAAAACGAGAGCGCCGCCAGCGCGGAGTGAGCCTGCATCTTGCCGGCCCACCTGTGCAGCGGGTAGCTCCCACTGCGTAGCGACGAGGAGAACCCAACGATGAGCGTCCGTGTCCGCATTCCCGCCCCTCTGCGAGCGGTGACAGCCGGCGAGTCCGAAGTCTCGGTCGGTGCCGAGAATATTGACGGCGTGTTGGCCGAACTGGAAGCCCGCTTCCCGGCGATCCGCCAGCGCCTCCGCGACGACGAAGGTGCCCTGCGCCGCTTCGTCAACCTGTACGTGAACGGCGAGGACGTGCGGTTCCTCCAGGGCTTGCAGACCGGCGTCAAGTCCGGCGACGAAGTGTCGATCATCCCGGCCGTGGCCGGCGGCTGCTAGTCCCGTGACGACGGTTGCCGCCACGCCCTCATGCCTGCGCTCGGGGGTGGCCCACCTCCGCCGAGCAGCCTGCCGACTGCTGGTGCTGCTATGACTGCTGATCCGAATGCGTTGGGGCGGTACGCTCGCCAGGTCGTGTTTGAGGGGGTTGGTCGCGAGGGCCAGCGCCGCCTGGGCGAGAGCCGGGTGGTACTGGTCGGGTGCGGCGCGCTCGGCACCGTGCTGGCGAACATGCTGGCGCGGGCCGGCGTCGGCTTTCTGCGGATTGTGGACCGCGACTACGTGGAGTTGACGAACCTGCAACGGCAGGTGCTCTTCGACGAGCAGGATGCCCGCGACGGCGTACCGAAGGCGACCGCCGCCATCGAGAAGCTGAAGGGCATCAACTCCGACATTCAGTATGAGGCGGTCGTCGCGGACTTCGGGCCGGAGAATGCCGAGAGTCTGATCGCGGACTGTGATCTTTCGCTCGATGGCACCGACAACCTGGAAACGCGCTACGTCCTGAACGACGCCTGCGTGAAGCTCGGCAAGCCGTGGGTCTACGCGGCGGCGGTGGCGGGCTACGGCACCTTTATGCCGATCATCCCCGGCGAGACGGCCTGCCTGCGCTGCGTCTTCCCAGACGAGCCGGAGGTCGGCTCCATCGACACCTGCGACACGACGGGGGTCCTCGGGCCGATGCCGGGCATCATCGCCAACTTCGCGGCCATCGAGGCGCTGAAGTTGCTGATGGGCGTCCACGACCGTCTGAACCGTGGGCTGACCTGGGTAGACTGCTGGTACAACTCGACGCAGCGGACGCCCGTCGAGACGCCCGCGCCGGACTGCCTGAGCTGCCAGCAGCGCATCTTCGAGTATCTGGAGCGGCCGGTCTGGCGGCGGGCGGCGGCCCTGTGCGGCCGAGACGCTGTGCAGGTTCGCCCGTCCAACACGGTCGAACTGGACTTGCCGGCGCTGGCGCGGCGGCTGCTAGTTGTCGGCGAGGTGCGCCAGGGGCCGCAGATGGTCCGCTTGACGGCGCCGCCCCACGAGTTGACGATCTTCCGCGACGGCCGCGCGATCATCAAGGGGACAGCCGAGGTGTCCGTGGCACGGAGCCTGTACGCACGCTACGTCGGCACCTGATTCGCCGCTCACACTGTCGTTGGTGGCACGACCGCGAGCGCATGGCACCAGTCAACTCGTCATCCTGGGTCACTGAACATGACGGAGTGCGGGCGGCAGCCCTTTATGTCATCTTGATCGCGACGCCACTGGTTCTAGCCGTCCACTCTTCATGTCATCCTGAGCTTGCGAAGGATCTCCCAACCAATAGCACACACTATGGGTGAGATCCTTCGACTCCGCTCGCAAGCTCGCTTCCACAAATATCGTCAGGCTGCGCGCAACGACATCGCTCAGGATGACATGGGGAGGTGGCAGGCATGCGGGCGGGAAAATGAGTCGGCACAGAATGGGCGGGGCGAGGGTGCCGCACGGCTT
>JBBQBU010000717.1:0-2489 GCA_038318015.1 Chloroflexota bacterium
CAGCATACCCGACGCGCGCGGACGCTAGAGGCGCACTGCGCGGCCGGTTTGCGCGGACTCGATGGCAGCCAGCGCCATCCGCAGCGACTCGCGTCCGTCGATGCCGGTGACGGCCGGCTGGGTGCCCGCCCGCGCGCACGCCACGAAGTGCGCCAATTCGGCCGTGTACGCCTCGCCAAACATCGGCTTGAACCAGGCGCTGTGCGGCCGGCTGACGCCCGCTGCCGTGTAGAGCATGGCGTTATCGTCGCGGCCGTCGCCCACGGCCATCATGCCGCTGCTGCCAAAGACCTCCGCCCGCACGTCGTAGCCGAATGCGCCGTTGAAGCTCACGTCTGCCGTCCCGAGCGCGCCATTGGCGAAGCGGACCGTGCAGACGGCCGTGTCCACGAAGCCGGTCGCCACTTCCTCGCCCCAGACAATCGACGCCGCCATTGCGGACACTTCGACCGGCTCACTGGCAGCCAGCCAGCGCAGCACATCGAAGTCGTGAATCATCGTCTCCAGGTAGATGGCCCAGGGCAGCGGGCCTTCCGGGCGATCCACCTTCGGGTCACGGGTGATCGACCGCAGTAGGTGGACCGCGCCCAGCGTGCCGTCGTCCACCGCCTGCCGCGCCCGCACGAAGCCCCGGTCAAAGCGGCGCTGAAAGCCGACCTGTAGGAACGTCCCCGCAGCGACCACGGCGCTGATCGCGCGGTCGGCCTCGTCTAGAGTGTGGCAGAGCGGCTTCTCGGTGAAGACCGGTTTGCCGGCCCGCGCCGCTGCGACGATCAAGTCCGCGTGGAAGCGCGCCGGCGTGGCAATGGCGATGGCTTGCACGTTCGGGTCATCAATGGCATCCTGAGCGTCGCGCTCATAGCGCGTGTCGTCCAGCCCCAGCCGTGAAATGAGGTCGCGGGTCTTCGCCTCGTCGGCGTCCGCGACGACTGCCAGCCGCGCCCCCGGCAGCCGGTGGGCGAGTGTCTCAGCGTGAAACGACCCCATCAATCCGGCGCCCACTAGCGCCACGTTCAACCGAGCCGGCATCAGTATCCCCCTCCAGCGACGGCGGCCCGTCCGCATCTGCGCGTTCCTGCCCGCCTCGCGCTAGACGATACCGAACGGCGGCCGACCAGACCAGCGCCAGCGGTGCAAACAGCCCGCCAGCCGCGACGACCGCAATGGCCGGATCGGCGGGGTAGCGGAAGCGCCAGACTAATCCGTCCAGCGCTGCCGCCGCTACCACCAGCACCAGGGCTGCCCCGACCGGCGCCAGGGCCGGGCGAAAGCGCGGCACTACCAGCGCCATGATCGCACCCAGCGCGAACAGGCAGGAGATCGGCCAGCGCCAGCGCCACGGCTGGTAGAAGCTCGTGACCGCGTCGGCGCGCTCGTAGGCGTCGCCCTCGGCGGGCCGGTCAGGGTCCAGCAGCGTGACGATGCGCGCGTCCCAACGCTTGTCCCAGTTGCGCGTCGTGCGTGCTCGCCAGTTGCCGAGCAGCCGCTCGTTACGCCCCTGGAATAGGTCCCAGGCCATCTCGCGGGTGGTGAAAAGGTAGTGGCCCGGCCGCTCGGCGATCTCTGCTAGGGCGACGGCGCGCAGGATGTTGCTGGTCTGGGCCTCGCTCAGCCCCAGTTCGTCGCGCACGCGGGCCGTAACGGTGCCCCCGGACGGTTCGCCGCCGTCGGCCTCTTGCTGGATGATGCGGCGCACAGCGGCACGGGTCGGGTCGGGGTCAGGGTGCGCCGGGTCGTCGAAGAGGTAGCCGCCGTCGTGGCGCACCGTCCGGCCGATCAGTGCCTGTCCCAGCGCCCCCTCGGCCCCGGTCGTCCCGTGAACAGCCAGATTCCGCACCGTCCAGGGGGCGAACACCAGCGCGAAGCCGGCAGCCACCGTCGCGGCCCGGACGAGTCCCACCCGCCAAACGGGCAGCGCCAGCAGCACCGGCAACCCGAGCGCCAGCGGCACGATGGCCTGCCCGATGGGCCGGGTCAGGCCGGCCAGGGCCACGCCGGCCCCGGCCAGCAGCAGCCACCGCGTGGTGGGGCGGCGCAGTGCGATGACGAGCAGCAGCAGGGCCAGCGTCAGGACGAGCGTGAACAGCGCCTCTGACATCAGGTAGTGCTCGTAGACGATCAGCGCGCCCGACAGCGCTGACATCAGGCCAGCAAGCAGGCCAGCCGCGCGCCCGACCACCGGCCCGAATGCCGCCCGCCCCAACACGTAGGTGAGCGCCGCCGTGACGACGCCCAGGCCGTGCTGCACGACGGCCAGCGTGGCGAGGTTGCCGCCGGCCGCCAACACCGCCGCGATGAAGACGGGGTAGAGCGGTGTGCGCCGCAACTCGGGGTCAAAGCCAAGACCAGACGCCAGCGCGTAGCCCGGCCAGAGGTAGTCATCGCTGTCCGGGGTCACGAAGGTTGGCGGGCCGGCAGCGATGAAGCGGCTCCGCATCAGCACCGCCACGACGACCACGATAGTGACCAGCAGCGCATCGAGCAGCAGC
>JBBQBU010000718.1:0-2474 GCA_038318015.1 Chloroflexota bacterium
GGGATCCGGCCAGCCGTCAACGCGGCAGGGTCAAGGCGCGAGAAGACGGCCCGGTAGAACCGGCGTTGAACGCCACCGGCCACATACCGCCGATTGGCCCCCCGGTGGCCTGGAGTGGGCCGGCGCGCGTCACCATGTACACCTGCGTCGAACTTGGCGGCTGCGCCCATACGGCGTCTGGTGCCTGGCCGGAGCCGGGCATGGTGGCGGTTGACCCGAAGGTGATCCCGCTCGGCTCGACGGTCTGGATTCAGGGGCTTGGCACGTTCCTGGCCGCCGACACCGGGTCATTGGTGCGGGGGGCGCACCTGGATGTGTACGGCCTGAGCTACCAGGAGGCGCTCGACTGGGGCATACAGGAGCGGACCGTGCTGGTGTTCCCGCCGTCCCGCTGACGCGGTGCGCCGTGGCCCGGGCGCGCGGCGTTCGGGCCACGATGCGTCAGGCGTCGTCGAGGGGGCGCGGCAGACCGGCTGGCCCCGGACGTTCCGGACGGTGGGCGCGTGCCCGTGCCCGCGTCCGCTTCAGGAGCATCTCCGGCTCCGCCGAGAACACGTCGTCAACGGTCCCGTGCGTCAGCCACCAGTCGCCGCGCTCGATCTCGCGCTCGAGCTGCACCACTGCCCAGACGCACAGCCCCACGTACAGTCGTGCGCGCCCAAGCCCCCCCTCAAACGGCTCGTGGTGCTCCCCCAGGGCGATCAGGCCGATCCCCGGCAACGGGAACGGCCGCCGCTGGTGCTGATCCAGGTGGAACCACTCCACCTCCGGTGTCTGCTCCAGTTCGGCCAGGATGACCGGGTCCGAGCCGACCGGGCCGCCCCAGTAGGCCGGCGCGCGGAAGTCCGACAGGAACAGCGCCGCGCGAGCCGCCTGCTCGATGGCCGGGGTGTCCTGCCGCCGGTTCAGCACCAACCCGGTGACCGTCCAACTCGGCTCACGGTCCACGATCAGCACGACGGTGCCGCCGAACATCGACTCGTGATCCTCGGCCGGTGTTGCCACCAGCAGCGTCCCCGGCGTGAGCACGTCCACTGCCATCTGCGCGTCCTGTTCCTTTGCCTGTGCGCCTCGTCCCCGAAGCGTGTGCCTGCTGCGCTGCTGGTCTGCTGGTTTCAGGCCGGGTGCGGGGCCGGCGCGTAGAGCTTGCCAGACGCGAGCCAGGCGTCGTAGCCCGCCACCTCGCCGTTCGCCAGCCGCTGCTGATATTCGGCCTGTGCCTGGGCCACCAGCGACGGATCGGCGAAGAGATCGGCGGCCGTCTGCGCCATCGCCAGCGCGCCGTCGATCACCGCCTTGTCGCCATCTGGTGAGCCGGCCGCCGCCGTGAAGTCAATCGTATGATTGGGCACGGACGGCGGCGCAATCGACAGGTACGCGTGGACGGCCGGCATGATCTGGCTGATGTCGCCCATGTCGGTCGAACCCATCCGCTGGTTTGGCTTCGGCTCGGCCACCGACCGCCCGGTCGCCATCAGGTGCGCCCCGAAGATGTCCGCGATGACGTGGTTGCTGATCATGTTGGAGTAGCCGCGCGTCTCGGTCCAGTCCAGGCGCGCGCCGGTCCCCAGTGCCCCCGCGTCGGCACACTGGCGGAGCATCTCGATCAGCTTGCGCTGGTAGCCACGGTCCCGCGCACGCACGCTGAAGCGCGCTGCTGCCCGGTCGGGAATGATGTTGACGGCCTTGCCGCCGTCCGTGATGATGCCGTGTACGCGGGCGTCGTCGCGCATGTGGAGCCGCCGCGCGTTCAGGCTGACGAACGTCAGAATGACGGCCTCAAGCGCGTTGATGCCGATATCCGGCGCGCCGGCCGCGTGCGCGGCCTTGCCGTGGAACACTGTTTCCACACGTGAGTTCGCCAATGAGCCGCGCTTGACCATGTTCGTCTGCGACGGGTGCAGCATGTAGGCCACGTCTACGCCGTTGAAGACGCCGGCCTCGGCCAGCACGATCTTCCCGCCGCCGCCCTCTTCGGCCGGCGTCCCCACCACCAACACCGTGCCGGGAAACCGCACGCCGGAGCGCGCCAGGGCCAGCCCCGCGCCCAACGCACTGGTGGCGATGACGTTGTGGCCGCAAGCGTGCCCGATGCCGGGCAGCGCGTCGTACTCGGCCAGGATGGCGATGGTCGGGCCTGGTTCGCCGCCGTTGTATTCGGCGCGGAACGCTGTCGGCAGGCCGCCCGCCCCCCGTTCCACCGTGAAACCGCCACGCTCCAGTTCGTCGGCCAGCCGGGCGCAGGCGCGGTGCTCGCGGAACGCCAACTCCGGGTTGGCGTGGATGTCATGGCTGGACGCGAGCAGTTGCGGGGTCAGTTCCTCAACGGCGGTGCGGATACGCCGGTCCCAGGCGTGGCGGTCGAGCGTCATCGTCGATCATCCTCCGGTCGCTCACAGCATAGTCGCGCGGGAGCGTACGGCATCGTCGCGGTGCGGGCGCGCGTCCGACGCCCCAGCATTATGGCGTACCCC
>JBBQBU010000719.1:0-2461 GCA_038318015.1 Chloroflexota bacterium
TCGCCGCTCGGGCTGTAGATCTCGATGTCCACCAGCGCCATCGACGCCGTGGTCGATGTCACCTTCACGTCAACCGGCATCTTCTGGCCCCGTGCGACGCGCGGCATCCCCGCCTGGGCAAAGCTGGTGAACTGCAGCTTCATCGTCGCTGGGGCGTCCGACGGCGGCAGCGCTTCGGTGGTTCGCGGCCCGATGTCGGGGTGCCGGCCGGCGAAGATCCGCATGGCGTTCCAGTCTACCCCGAGTTTGTCGGCGGTGCGCTCCGGAAAGAGGCCCGCCCAGACCCACGCACCCGCGTACCCCTTGGTATAGAAGTCTTCCAGGCGAAGGTGCGCGTTCTCTACGTCCGTGCCGGCGTACATCTCGCCGATGACGAGCGGGGCGTCAAGGTCGTACTTCTTCTGGACGGCCTCGTAGTTGGTGCAGAGCGCGCACCAGTCGCCGGTCTCCATGTAGTCGTACCAGTGCGCCTGATAGTAGTCCAGGCCCAGCCCCTTCAGCATCGTCAGGCCGTCCAGCATCGCGCCGCCCACTGTCACATAGGACGTGGAGTTCGCATGGACCGAGGTTGCAATTGCACGGACCGTCTCGCGCATCGAGCCTTCGTCTGCAAGCTTCTTCCACACGTCAAACTCTGGCTCGTTGAACACTTCCCAGGTCATCAGGCGCGGGTTGTCCTTGTAGCGGGCGAAGAGCGGCCCGAGGACGTTCGCCAGTTGGGCGCGCTGGGCCGGGTCGTCCAGCCAGGTGCGGGGCAGGTGCGACGGGGCCGAGAACAGCACGAAGACGTAGTAGATGTCGTGCTGCTCGGCAAGTTCCAGCGCCGCATCGAAGTCGGCGTAGATGCTGTCGTCCAGGCCAGTCGGCATGCCCGAACCGTCGCGCTTGATCTGCCAGGCGTCGCCCTCGAAGGTCCACCAGCGGATGACGTTGACGCCGTTCGCCTTCGCCATCTCCAGGCGCGAACTCATCAGGCTGCGGTTCTCCGGGTTGCTCACGCCGTCGCCAGCGCCGCCGCCGAAATCGCGCTGCCAGTTGATCCACGGCACATTCGCCCCGTGGAAGTACCAGCTCTGGCCCTGCCACGGGATGCGTGAGCCGGCCCCCAGTGCCCGCACTGCCGAGGCTCCGGCGGCAGCGTCGGCCGGGGTAGCGGCCCGCGCAATCGGCACGCTCGGAGCCACCGGCACCAGCCCAATCAGCAGCATCACGACGACGGCAACCAGCACGCCGGCCCGCCCACGGGATTTCACCATCTCGACCTTCCTCGCGGAGGATGCCGCTGCGGCCGGCCGTTCGGGGCACCTCCCCGGACGCCGCTGCCTCGGCTCTTCCTACCGTACTCGTGAGAAACCTACGCCGCCGACCCCGAGCAGGGACGGCGATTCGCGCGCCCGGCAGACCGGCGCGCCTGGTACCGTTGACGTTAACGCCCGACGGTGACGGGCGGTCGCTACCAGTATCCGGCACGGACGCTGCGCCGCCGGTTGTGGCGGCCAGGGAGAACCGCACCGAGGTGGTTGTATTCTGGTTGCCGAGGTCGCGCCGCGCGCGGCAGAGACGCGCCGGCGCGTCGTGTCGGACAGGTTCGGGATCGGGTGCGGGAGGCCGTCAGGCGGGAGGCCGTCAAGGGGGATGGTCGGGCGATGGTGCTCAGGCGGGGACGGCTGCCGCTTGCCGCGCCTGTGCCCTCGCCGCTTCGACACCCGCGCCGGCCGACACCGCGAACCCCTGTGCGGTCAACACGCTTTCCAGCGCGGTCAGCACGGTCAGCGCGTTCTCAAGCCGGGCGTTGTACCCCATCAGCCCGATGCGCCAGACCTTGCCGTTCAGCGCCCCGAACGCCGCCATGATCTCGATGCCGTGCTCCTCAAGCAACTGACGGCGTACACCGGCCTCGTCCACGCCGGCCGGCACGTTCACCAGCGTAATCATCGGAGCCTTGTGGGCGCGGTCGCCGTGCAGCGTCAGGCCCATCGCTTCCAGCCCCGCCACCACCGCGTCGTTGGCGCGCTCGTGGCGCTGCCAGCGCGGCTCCAGCCCCTCGTCGTCAATGATCCGCAGCGCCTCGCGCAGGGCGTACACCATGCTGGTCGGGGCGGTGTGGTGGTTCAGCCGGTCCGGCCCCCAGTACGCCTGTAACTGGAGCAAATCCAGGTAGTTCGTGGCGGGGACCGTCCGTCGCCCTTGCATGACTGCCTCGGCGCGGGCGTTGTACGTGAGCGGAGCCATGCCGGACGGGCCGCCTAGGCACTTTTGCAGTCCCGAGATGGCAACATCGACGTTCCACGCGTCGGTTTCGACGCGGCAGCCGGCCAGGCTCAGCACGGCGTCGATCACCAGCAGGGCATTGTGCTCGCGGCAGGCCGCCCCGATCTCGGCCAATGGTTGGGCTATGCCGCTGGACGTGTCGGCGTGGACGATGGCGACCACCTTGGTGCGCTTTGCCCGCAACTCCCGG
>JBBQBU010000720.1:0-2454 GCA_038318015.1 Chloroflexota bacterium
CGGACGACCCCGCGCGTCAGCCGGGCGACGGTCATCCAGCCGGTCAGGCCGATCAGCACGATCAGTTGTGGCACGCCAGTGTTGAAGACTGCGCTGAACAGCAGAATCACGAACAGGCTCGGGAAGGCCAGGGCGAAATCGACCACGCGCATCGCTGTGCCGTCGATCCAGCCGCCGCAGTAGCCGGCCGCCGCTCCCAGCGCCACGCCGATCACCACCGCCAGCGCCGCGCCGCCCAACCCGATCCCAATGGTCGCACGGGCACCCCAGAGCAGCCGCGCCAGCACGTCGCGACCGTTCTCGTCGGTGCCAAGCGGGTATGCGGCCGACGGCGGCTCCAGCATCGCGTTCAGATCGACCCGGAACGCGCGGTCCCCGAGCAGCAGTGGCGCGAACAGTGCCACCAGGAACACGAGGCCGAGCAGGAGCAGCGCCGGCGACCAGGAGATGCGCCGCAGCCGGGCGACCGGGCTGCCAGCCCGTGCCCGCGCGCGCATGTTGTCCGATGGGTGCGCCGTCGGTGTCTCGCTGGCCGCGCCCGCCACGTTCGCACGATCTCCCTGCATATCCCCCCGCGTTGACCCCACGTGGTCCGCCAGCGGCAGACTCTGATTCCTGACTCCTACTCGTAGCCCAGGCGCGGGTCGAGCCACCGGTACACCACGTCCGTCAGGAACGTCGTTGCCACCACGATGCAGCCGACGACCAGCGCAATCACCATCAGCACCGGGAAGTCGCGGCGGGCCACGCTGGAGACCGTCAGGTGCCCGATGCCCGGCCACGCGAACACCGTCTCCACCACCAGCGACCCTTCGAGCAGGTGCGCCAGGCTCAGGCCGGCCACCGTGGCGATCGGGATGGCCGCGTTGCGTAGCACGTGGCGCAGCGCGACGATCCGCCCACCCAGGCCTTTGGCGTGGGCCGTCCGCACGAAGTCGGCCCCCAACACCTCCAGCGTAGCGGCGCGGGTGTAGAGCACCAGCATCGCGCCGTTCGCCGCCGCCAGCGTCAAGGCTGGCAGGATCAGGTGCCATGCCTTGTCAGCCAGCGAGTCCTCGTTGCCGATGGTCACGAGGCCGGCTGACGGCAGCACGTTGAGCCACGCCGCGAACACGACAATCAGCACGATGCCGAGCCAGAACGTCGGCGTACTGAGCGCCAGCACCCCGCACGCGCTGATGGCCCGATCCAACAGGCTGCCCTGCCGGTGCGCCGCCAACATGCCCAGGCCGACGCCCACCACCAGCGATAGCACCCAGGCAACAAGGCCCAAGACCAGCGTCGGCGCAAGGCGCTCGGCCACCACATCGGCGGCCGGCCGCCGATGGAAGTACGAGTAGCCGAAGTCGCCGACCAGGACCGCGCGCCCCCAGAGGACCAGTTGGACCGGCAACGGCCGGTCGAGCCCCAACGATTCGTTGATGGCGGCCTCGCGTTCGGGCGACCAGTAGTCTGCGCCAAGCAGCACCGGGGCCGGGCCGCCCGGTGCCGCGCGCAGCACCGCGAAGGTGCCGAGCAGCAACAACAGCAGCGTCAACGCGATCTGCCCGGTGCGGCGGACGGCGAATGCCAACATCGATGGCGTGCCGGCGGCAGGTTCAGGAGCGCGTGCGGCAGGCCGGGCTGTATCGGCCCGACCCGCCGCCGCAACTCACTGAACCTTCCACGCCCGCAGGTTCCAGAAGTAGTTGACCGGGTGTGGCTGCATCCCCGAGACGTTGGCCGAGACGGCGTGCAACTCGTTCTCCGTGTACAGCCAGAGGCGGGCCACATCCGCCGCCAACACCGTCTGGAGTTGCTGGTAGATCGGCTTGCGCGCGGCCTGATTGCTGGTTGCAAGCGCGTCGGCGGCCAGTTTATCAACCTCAGGGTTGCTGTAGCCGTAGAAGTTGCCGGTCCGGATCAGGCCAGCCTGATCTGGGTCGTAGACCGGGTTCCAGATGCGGGCCAGCGCGTCGTACTCTTTCTTGCCGCGCCGGCTCCCGAAGACGCCGGGTTCTACGCGGTCGATGCTCAGATCAACGCCGACATCTTTCAAGTTCTGCTGCGCGACCACCAGCGCCTGCTCAAGCGTGCGGTCGTAGCTGTTAATCATCACGCCGAACGACAGCCGCATGCCGTCCTTCGCGCGGATGCCGTCCGCGCCGGGCAGCCAGCCGGCACCGTCCAGCAGCGCCTTCGCCTTCGCCGGGTCGTAGGCGCGCTTCGGCAATTCCGGGTTGTACGCCCAGGAGGCCGGCGCGGCGTTCGACTCGACCACCGCGCCCTTCCCGAGCAGCGCCTTGTCCACGATGCCCTGGCGGTCGATGCCGAACAGGATCGCCTCGCGCACCTTCTGGTCAGCAAAGAACGGGCGCGCATAGTTCGGGGAGATGTCGAAGAACCGCAGCGTCGGCACGTCGTAGACCTTGATCGACGTGATCGACTCGACCGGCTTCAGATCTTTCGGCGTAA
>JBBQBU010000721.1:0-2453 GCA_038318015.1 Chloroflexota bacterium
CGCACGTTCGTCACGATCCGGGCGCTCGGGTCGGGCATCCAGAACCTGCTGTTCGCCGACATCCGGACCGTCGCCGATGCCCAGGCGAGCGTGGCGGCGGTGCGTGCGGAAGCGCCGGGCTCTGACGGCATCCACGGCGTCGGGATGCGCCGCGACGCCGGCTACGTGCTGGAAGGCGGCTCGGAGGCCTGGATCACGTCGCTGGACGAGGCGGTCATCTGCCTGATGATCGAGAAGAAGGAGTGCGTCGAGAACCTGGAGGCCGTGTTGTCGGTGCCGGGCATCGACATGGTGCAGTTCGGCCCGTCCGACTACGCGATGAGCATTGGCGTGCCAGGGCGCTACCAGGGTGGCCGTCATCCGGCCGTCATCGAGGCCGACGAGTACATCATCAAGACGGCGCAGAAGATGGGCATTCGGCCGCGCATCGAGCTTGGCGACCCGTCCGACGCGCACCCGTACCTGGACAAGGGCGTCAAGGACTTCTGCATCGGCTGGGACGTGACGATCATGTATAGCTGGTTCAAAGAGAAGGGCAAGGCGATGCGCGAGTTGCTGGGCGTCGAGGTGCCCGACATGCCGCTCGGCGGCGCGTTCCGCACCTAGCGGTTCGCTCGTGGGCAGCCTCCGTCGCGGACGCACCGATGACGGTTGACGACATATCCCGGTAGGTGGTACAGCAGGCTGCCCTCACCCCCGGCCCCTCTCCCATGCGTGGACGAGGGGAGATGACTGTTCGCCGCGTTGCGCCCCCGAGACCGACCTCTCTCAGTGCGCGGGCGATGGGAGACGACAAGCAGGGGTTCCCCCCTCGCCCACGCATGGGCGAGGGGGGTAAGGGGGTGAGGGGTTCGGGATAGGCACCGGCAGACGGAAACCGTTGTGTGAGGTTCCTCCTGCACGCGCCGGCCCCCAACGTAGAAGACGCGGGCTGGCGCGAGTCGTGCAAGTTCCGGCCGACTATGACAGTAGGCAGAGGCACGCCAACGATCCCGCCGCCGCCGTCCGGGCCGACCGAACACGTCCCGGCCAGTTTCGGCGGCCCCCCTGACGATGTTCCGGGCTGGCCGCGCCCTGAAGGGCCGGGCGTACAGTCGTCGGCGGGGCGGGTGGCCGGCGTGGCGCTGTTGCTCATCGCCCTGGCGGTCATCTCTGGCGCGACGACCTATCTGCTGGCCGGTGGCCGATGGGACGGCGGCGCACCGGCCGAGACGCCCACTGCGCAGGCTGTGGCAGCGGGTGCCCAGACGACGGCCACCCAAGCACCGGTAGCCGCGACGCAACCCCCACCAACCCAGGCCTCGACGGTCATCGAGCCGCTGGCGACTCCACTTCCGGCACCGACGACCCGGGCACCGGCAGCAGCCGGCGCGCCTCGCGTCGCGGAGCCGACGAGCGCCCCGGCACAACCGACGGCTACGGTTGCCCCGCCGCCGCCTACTCCTGCGCCGCAACTCCCAACTCAGCAGCCCGCGCCGCCAACCGCCGTGCCGCAGCCGCCCGCAAAGCCGACCAGTCCGCCGGTGGCCGTGAAGCCGACGACCCCACCCCCCGCCGCGAACGCCGCCGCCGATCCGCGCAAAGTCCAGATCGAGCGGCGCGTCAGGGAGTATTTCGAGGCGTTGCGCACTGAGGACTTCGCGCGGGCGCAACAGGTCTGCTGCACGCCCGGCTGGCGCGCACGCTACCCCTTGGCTCAGTGGGAACGGAACTTTGACGGCGTCTCGGACCTGCGCCTGACCGACGAGCCGCGCTATCTGCGCGTCCAGGACGATGTGGTCGTCGTCGACACGGACTACACGTTTGTCAGCGGCGGCACCCGGCGCAACTTCACCATCCGGTGGACCTTCACGCCTGCCGGGTCGGAGTGGCTGGCCGACATCGCGGAGGCGACGGCGCAGTAGGGGCGTGGCCGCGACGCCCTGACGGTAGACGTGGGCTTCCGCCCAGGACGCATGCCTACCGGGGCGTCGGCGACGGCAGCGGCAGCATCACGGTCGCGTCGCCCTGGTAGAGCGGCATCCGGCCATCCCACTTCTGGACCCGCTGGTACTCGATCAGCGCCGGCGTAATCGACTCGGTGAGCAGCCGGTTGGCCGTCGCTGCGCCCTCGGCCCGCGCGATCTCCGCAAGCGCCTGGCCCTTCGCGTCGGCCTCGGCCTGCTCGGCCTGGATGCGCTTCTGATTCAGCACCTCCCGCTCACGCTCCACAGCCTGTTGCGCCACTTGCTTCTGCTCGATGGCCTGGGTGTACTCTGGGCTGAACGAGATGTCCGTCAGGTATACGTCCTCGACGATGATCCCGTACCGCCCCATCGAAACCGCCAGGCTGTCCTTCGTCAGTCGCCGGATCTCTTCGCGCTTCGCCAGGATCTCCGTCACCGGGAAGCGCGGGATGATCTCCTTGATGGTGTCTGAGAAGGCCGCGTCAATGACCCGCCCGGCGAAGTCCA
>JBBQBU010000722.1:0-2436 GCA_038318015.1 Chloroflexota bacterium
CGAGATCGTGTTTCTGGTCGGCTTCGATAAGATCGTGCAGATCTTCGATCCACGCTACTACGACGACCGCGACGCCGCGCTGACGCAGTTGTTCGGCCTGGCGTCGTTCCTGGTGGCCCCGCGCGGCACGGACGAAGCGCCGGCCCTGGCGACGTTGCTGGACCAGCCGGAGAATCGGCAATTCGCTTCGGCGGTCCGGCCGCTGAGCCTGCCGACGCACCTGCGCGCGGTGGCTTCCAGCAGCATCCGGGGCGACCTCGCGGCCGGCACCATCGAGCGGGATACCCAGGCGCAGATGCCGCCGCCAGTCGCGCAGTTCGTGGCGGCGACGGGTGTCTACATCGATGATGCGTGCTACCGCCGGCGCTGCGATCTCATCGCGGAACTGGTCGCGGTGGGTGAGCATGCGGCCCCTGCTGCGTCGCCACGCGACCTTGCTGCCTATGGGAAACGTCTGCGCGCCCTCTGACGCGCGTTTGATGGTGCGGGGCGATCAGTCAGAGGCTGGTGCCCGGCCCCGCCAGCAGCGTCGCATGCGGCCGGTAGCCGATGCGCCCGTACGCAGCCTGCGCCGCGCTGTTGCTCTCGCGCACATCCAGTACCACCTCGCGCGCACCTTCCTCAAAGAGGTGGGCCGTGAGGGCTGCCGTCACTGCCCCACCCAGTCCCTGCCCCCGGTACGCCGGCTCGACTAACACGCCCTGGATGACGGCCAACCCGTCGTCACGCGCGGCCAGCACTTGCTCGGCTACGGCGACGATGCGCCCGCCCCGCCGAATCCCCATGTACTGGTAGCCCTGGCGCAGCCGGCTCGTTTGAAACCGCGACTCCGGCCAGATGGCGTACAGGGCCGCCAAGCCGTGCGCGTCCACCTGCCTGAGCCGCTCGACCAGTTCCACTTCGGGCGGCAGCAGCAGCCGGTCGGGCGCCACGTGCATCCGGAGAATCGGCTCCAGCCAGTCGAAGCGGTAGCGCGCCGTCAGTAACGCTTCGGCAGAAGGCAACATGCGGACAAAGGCCCGGCCCGGCAGCGGGATGCCGCGCAGCATCTCTCCGAGCACGCGCGGGTCGCCAAACGCCTGGACACTGCCGCCCCAGGCCGGATGATCGAACACCCAGACGCCGGAGGCCGGCTGCTGGTCGTCCTCGACACCGGCGTCAGCGTTACCGTTCGGTGCGCGGTCGGCCCACAGCCGCACAAACGGCCATTCGCGCGGGCCGAGCGTGCAGAGCGGCCACGCCCATAGCGGCGGATCACATCGCAGGAAGGCTCGGGCCTCGTCCGGATTACCGAGGTGCCGCACGACTTCGTGACCCTCCCTCGCGCCAACGGTGGCGGACGGGACATCATGCCGTGCCGCGCGCCGCCGTGCCAGTGCGGAGCGCCAGACGTGTCGCCACGCGGGCCACGCCGAGAGACGGAACCATTGCGCCGGCCGGGTCACTCGCACCACCATCTGCCATCGATCATGACACTTGACCGGAACGAGCCAGCGCTGGCCCGGGCACAGCGAGACGCCCGTAACATTGGGTACCCTCTGCGCCATGACAGAGCAGCTACAGCCACCGCCTCGCGCCGTCATCTTCGATCTTGGCGGCACCCTCGTTGACTGGCCCGACTGGGAGGGCGACTCACCCCGCCGCTGGGGTCTCTCGTGGGACGCGCTGACCGCCGCCCTGCCGGACGCAACGTGGCCCCCGCGCGACGAGTATGTGCGGGCCATGCGCGCCGCCGAGCTTGCCCACTGGGAGCGCGTGGATAGGGAGCATTGGAGCGGCCCGGCCACCGGCGTCCTGCGCGACGGCTTCCACCAGCTCGGCCGGCACGTCCGCGAGGCCGAGTTGATCGCGGCACTCGACGGCTATGCCACAGCCGTGGACGGCTGGGCCGTGATCGAGCCGGGGGCGCGCGAGACGCTTCAGACGCTGCGAGATCGCGGCTACCCGCTGGGGCTGCTCTCGAATACGTGGTGGGCGGCCGACTGGCACAACGCCGACCTGGCGGTCCACGGCCTGACGGGGTACCTGGACGAACTGGTCTACACCTCGGACCAACCGCATTCGAAGCCGCACCCCTCCGTCTTCCAGGCCGTATCCGGCCTGCTCGGCGTCGAGCCGGCCGCCTGCGTCATGATCGGCGACCGGCTGCTGGACGACATCGGTGGGGCGCTGGGCGTGGGGATGCGCGCCGTCTGGAAGGAGAACGTCCGGCCGTGGCCCCGTCCGGCCTGGGTGGCACCGACCGCGACCATCCGGCACCTGGGCGAGCTTCCGGACCTGCTGCGGTCCTGGGGCGGCGCCTGACGATGGGTTTCCTCCATGTCATCCTGAGCGGAGCGAGCTTGCGAGCGCAGTCGAAGGATCTCACCCACACCATCGGGGTTGTGGGAGCGGCCCTCACCCCCCAGCCCCCTCACGAACGACGGGGCCCCTATC
>JBBQBU010000723.1:0-2431 GCA_038318015.1 Chloroflexota bacterium
ATGCCCCAGGTGATCGTCTGGGTGATGCCCAGCATGATGGCGAGCACCCAGCCGTAATAGAGGCCGCCGAAGCGCGCGATCACCGAACGGCGCTCACCGGCAGCAGGCCGAGGCGTCGGTACTGGGGCTGGCCGCGCCCACGCCGACGCCGACCATTACCGGCAGTTCGTTCGGGACGGCGCCAGGGGCCGGCTCGCAGCAGGCTTCGTTGCCCACAGCAATGGCGGCCGGGGCCGGCGCGCAACAGGCTGCTTCGAACGCGACGGCCGGCGCCGCAGGCTCCGAGCCGCAGCAGGCCGGCTCGTCGGGGTCGGTCGAGCAGACGCCGGTCTCCGGAAGTACGAGCTCGACGTTCCGCGCTGCCTCTATGTCGCCGGCGATTGCCGCCACCACCGACCGGACCTGTTCGTAGCCGGTCAGCATCAGGAAGGTGGGCGCGCGGCCGTAGCTCTTCATCCCGACAATATAGAACCCGGCCTCCGGGTGGCGCAGTTCCGCCTCGCCGTGCGGAGGCACGCTGCCGCAACTGTGTAGGTTCGGGTCGATCAACGGGGCCAGCGCGGAGGGAGCTTCGACGGCCGGGTCCAGATCTACCCGCAACTCAGTCAGCAGCGAAAGGTCCGGGCGGAAGCCGGTCGCGCCGATGATCTCGTCCACCGGCGCAAGGTCGCGGTCCGCGCTGGACACCACGATGCCGTCAGCGGCCCTGGTCAGCCGCTCCGTGCTAAACCCCGACACGAGCGTCAGGCGGCCCGTGTCTACCAGCGCGCGGGTCATTGTGCCGAGTGAGCCGCGCGCCGGTAGGCCGTCGTCAGCGCCGCCGCCAAACAACCGGCGCATGTCGGTGGTACGGATGGCCCAGGTGATCCGCGTTGCCGGCTCCTGCTCGGAGAGCGTGCCCAGGTCGAGCAGCGCATTGAAGGCCGAGTGGCCACTGCCGACCACCAGGACGCGCCGACCGGCGTAGCGCTCCCGATCCATCCCCAGCACGTCCGGGATTCCGTAGACAATCTGGTCCGCGCAGGCCGCTTCCCCTATGGCCGGGACGCCATTGCCGCCCAACGGATTCGGTCGGGTGTACGTGCCGGACGCATCAATGACGGCCTTCGCGGCGATCTCCTGTTCGACCCCATCCAGGGCGACGCGCACCGCGAACGGCGCGGCGTCACGGCCCGGCGACTTCATCTTGTCGTAGCCCTGACGCGTCACCGACAGCACGCGAGCGTTCAGGCGCAGGTGCGGGGCGAGCGCCGGCAGGGCGGCCAGTGGCTGCAAGTACCGCTCGACGAGATCGCGGCCGGTCGGCAACGTGTCCGGCGATGGTGGTGACCAGCCGGCCTGCTCCAGCAAGAAGACGGCCGCACGATCGGTGTTGTAGCACCACGGCGAGAAGACGCGCACATGCGCCCACTTCAAGACGCTGGCACCGACTGCGGAGCCGGCCTCCAGCACCAGCGGCGTCTCGTGACGGGCAACGAGATGGGCGGCGGCGGCCAGCCCGATGGGGCCGGCACCGATGACGACGACGGGCAGGGCGGCAGCAGACATGAGCACCCCCAGTGCGATTCGAGTATATCGACCGACATCGATGTATGATCATCTTGCCACCCAACATTGACGAATGTCAATATACTCCTATGGACACGATGCTGCTGACGCTCGCCTGCTGCCCCACGATTTTGCAGAGCAACCCGCTCACCCAGGCTGAGGCCGAGCAACTTGCCGCCGCCTTCCGGGTCATCGCCGATCCGACGCGCCTCCGGCTGCTGAGCTTGCTGGCCGCCAAGCCGGGCGGTGAAGCGTGCGTCTGCGACCTCGTGGAGCCGCTCGGGCTGTCACAGCCAACCGTCAGCCACCACCTGAAGGTGCTGTACGAGGCGGGCTTGCTCGGGCGCGAGAAGCGCGGGTTGTGGGTCTACTACCGGCTGATCGCGGATCGCCTCCAGGGCCTTCGCGATGCCATCGGCGCGCCCAGTATCGGCCTGCCCACCACGTAGCCGGCCGACCGCGTAGCTGGCCGCCGCGCGGTGAGCCTGTCCGCCGCCACCCCTACGGGGTGCCCTTCAGATGTCTGCGCGCCGATGGGGTTGGCCCAAGCAGCCTGAGACTGAAGTCGAGGACTGACGTCCCCGCCTAACATCGTAGCGTCGCGCCGCAACGCCGAGGATACATCGGCGGGCACCGGAGCGGAGTGCCTGCTTGGAGGGCCGGTCCCGGTCGCAGCGCGACCGCCGAGTCTAGGCGGTCGACTGGTGCCCACGCGTCTGGTCAGTCCGACGCAGAAACGCGAAGGGCACCCGCATACCGCCCGGCCAGCCTGCCCGGGCCGACGTTCAGACTACCCTTTCAGGTCGTTCACGGCGCGCAGCAGCCCCTGGATATAGCCCGTCTGGTAGCCGCGTCCTCGGAAGTTCCAGCCCTCGTCCCCAAG
>JBBQBU010000724.1:0-2422 GCA_038318015.1 Chloroflexota bacterium
CCGGCCCGCATGCTGGAGGAGTATGCGTACCGCCGCCAGATGCTCGACGAGATCCTGAGTACGGCGCAAGGTCTGTCGTGGGTCAAGCCGGAGGGGACGTTCTACGCCTTCGTCAAGTACGAGGCAGACCTGAGCGCCCGCGAGATGGCGGCCTTCCTGCTGGAGCGCGGCGTCGCCGTCCGGAGCGGCACCGAGTTCGGGCCAGCGGGCGAGGGGTACGTGCGCCTCAGCTTCGCCACCAGCCGCGAGAACATCCTGGAAGGGGCACGCCGGCTGGCGGCAGCAGCCATCGAAGCGGCAGCCTCGCGCCCAAACGTCCGAGTCTGACCCCGGTGGCCGCTTCCCGCGCGCCGACTGCCGTCGCGCCCTCGTATCACCACGCCCCTGACGCGCCGTCACTTGGCGTATCGTCGCGTCCCCTCAACCCAGTCCCATCGGAAGCGTTGTCAACAACACTGTCATCCTGACGTATTCGTGCCTACGGTGCACCCCGGAGGATGTAAGTCACTCGCGCTATTCCCCCTCTCCCGCTTGCGGGAGAGGGGGCTGGGGGACGGAGGGACGGAGGGACGGAGGGATGTTGCGGCTGCGGCCACAGAGATCCCGCGTCAGCGGAGGGGCTCCGTCGCTCGTGTAGCCGATATTCGCTCCCCGCAGCGGCCCATGGTGGGATGGTGTGGGTTGCAGCCGCCCCACCGTCAGATCTCGTCCGCGTGAGATCCCTCCGCTCCACTCGCACGCTCGTTTCCACAAATATCGTCACGCTGCGCCCAACGACATCGGTCGGGATGACATGACGTGGTGACATCGCGTCGGCGGCGTCAGTGGGTGCCGGCTCAGGCACGCAGGCGGCGCGCGGCCGGGGCCGGGGCCGGCCGCGTCCGGTTCGAGTTCACCAACCACAGGCCAAAGACAATGGCCGTGCCGCAGATGACCGTCGCCAGCGTGATCTGCTCGTCCAGGAAGATGGCAGCGAAGAACGCCGTGAAGACCGGCATCAGGTACGTGAACGCCATCGCCTGCGACGGCGTCACGTCGCGCAAGCCGTAGGCGTACAGCACCTGGCTGCACACCCCTGCCACGAACACCAGATACGCCACCCCGGCCCAGGTCATCAACGACCAGTTCATCACCAGGTCCAGGTCGGACCACGCACCCTGGACGCCCGTCCCGGCCCAGATGGCCGGCGTCGCAATGATGCTGGCGGCCGTCACAATCACCAGCGGCGGGCGGCGCGCCAGCAGCGGCTTCGTGAGGATCGTGTAGCCGCCCCAACTGGCCTGACAGCCCATCAGCAACAGGCTGCCGATGAGCAGGTTCATGTCGGCGTCGCCCAGGCTGCCACCGGTCGCAAGATACGCGGCGCTGCTGAATGCGATCACCATACCGAGGATTTGCAGCAGGCTGATGTGCGTCCCAACGAAGACTCGCTCCAGGACGGCCGTCCAGAGCGGGCCGGTCATCATCATAAGGCCGGCGTAGGTGGCCGTGGTCAGCGAGATGCCAACCATGAACATCATCGCGCTCAGGGCATAGCCGATGACCGCCGCGACGCTCAGGCGCACCCAGTTGCCGCGCGTCAGCGGCTCCCCGAAGCGGCGGATCACCAGGAAGGCCGGCCCGTAGAACAGGACGGTCGTGAGGGTAAAGCGGACCAGCGTCAGCAGCGCCGGCGTACTGTCGTGCAGCACCAGCTTGGTGACGATGTTGTTGCTCGACCAGATCAGGACGACGAGCGTCAGCATCACCAGCGGCAGCGATGACTGGAACCGCTGGAAGCGAGAGCCCAACAGGTGCATCACTGTTCGGCCGGCCGCGCCGCAATGACCGCCCCGCCGGCCGGCGGGCGGCGACGGGGCGCGCGGGGGCCGTTCACGAGGTAGATGCCCACCATAATCAGCGTGCCGCACACCAGCGTCATCACCGTTGGCTGCTCACCCAGCGCGTACATCGCCATCAACCCGGTCATCACGGGCTGCAAGTAGGTGTACGACACGGCCTGCGCCGCCGAGACGTCCCGCAGGGCGAACAGGAACATCATCTGGCTGACGCCGGTGTTGACGATGGCGAGGTAGAGGATGCCGAGCCAGACGCCCGGCGACCATGCCGCGGCCTCCCAGAGGAAGTCCCACCCCCCCATCGGCACGGCCAGCGGCCACACTGACAGCAGCGCGAACAGGTGCGAGACCGACATGATGAGGATCGGCGGGCGCAGCGCAAGTAGCGGCTTGCCGTACAAGATGTAAATGGCCCACGCGGCTTGCGACAGGATCAGCAGCGCCGTGCCGAACAGCACCGCCGGCTGGGCTTCGGCGAGCTGGCCGCCGGTGACGAGGAGCGTCGCACCGGCGAACGCCAACCCCGTCCCGAAGGCGCGCCGCCAGCCCAGCACCTCGCGGAACAAGATCCAGGCCAGCAGCGC
>JBBQBU010000725.1:0-2409 GCA_038318015.1 Chloroflexota bacterium
ATGGCCGCACAGACGGCGGCGATCCACGGCTCGGCGGCGATCATCCGAGCAGCGAGTGCGTGCAGCCCGCCTCGTGCAACCACGGTACCACCTGGGGTCTCTCCCCCGCTGGCCGTTGCCGCCGACTCGCTGGCTGTCGCCCTTGCGTCGCCGGCGACCGCCGCGCCGGTCGCCCCGTCTAGTGGGCCGCGTCCCGATGCGGGCACGACCTCGCGCCTTCCGAACAGCCGCCAGGGGGCAGCCTTCACGCTGGCACGACCTCCGCCCGATGGCTGCCAGGTCCGCGCAGCCCCGCAGCCTCGGAATCCAACCTCACGAGTCCTTCCAGGCGCAGGGGGGCAAGCGCCGTCGCCGCCAGGATCTTCACGTCCAGCCACAACGACTGCCGCACGACATAGGCGCGGTCAATCGCCAGTTTGGCCGGCATGACTTCGTGGATGTAGACGCGCTCCCAGTCGTCGCCGACGAGCAGCCGCTCCTCGTCGCGGTACAGCAGCGCCGCCAGACTGGTCACGCCCGGCCGCGCCGCCAACACCGTGCGGTCATCCTCGCCGTAGAGCCCGACGTAATGCGGGTCTTCCGGGCGCGGCCCGACGAGGCTCATGTCACCACGCAGCACGTTCCAGAGGTTCGGCAACTCGTCCAGGCGGGCCGGGCGCAGCAGACTCCCGACGCGCGTCACGCGGCGGTCGGCGTGGGTGGTGATCTTCGGGCCGTGGCTGTTGCGGCGCACCTGCATCGTCCGGAACTTGTACATGGTGAACGGGAGGCCGTACCGACCCGACCGCGTGGCGCGGTAGAGCACCGGCCCCGGCGAATCCAGCCGAATGGCTGCCGCTATCGCCGCGAACATCGGGCTGAGTACCAGCAGGCCGAAGCCCGCCAACAGCGCGTCGAACGGGCGCTTCAGCCGCGACTCACGCGGGCCACCTGCCGCCAACCGATCAGCGCCGGAAATGGCGCACCACCTTCTGCACGCCCCCGATCACGTCGTCCACGTCCGAGTCAGACATGCCCGGCCAGATTGGCAGTGAGATCACCCGGCGATACTCATGGTGGGCCACCGGGAACGACTCGGGCGTGAAGCCGTACCGTTCGCGGTAGGCGGGGTGCAGATGCAGCGGGATGAAGTGGACGCTGGTGCCGATGTTCTCGGCGTTGATCGCCTTGATGATCTCGGCGCGGTCAGCCGTGAGCCGGTCGAGATGCAGCTTCAGCACGTACAGGTGCCACGCCGAATCAGTGTGGGCGGGCACGCTCGGTGTCTCAAGCTCGGGCATGGTGCTGAATGCCGCGTGGTACCGCTCGACAATCGCCTGCCGCTCGGCCAGGAACCGCTCCTGCTTCGTCAGTTGGCGCAGGCCGAGCGCCGCCGCCACGTCGGTCATGTTGTACTTGAAGCCCGGCGCGACGACCTCATAGAACCAGGAGCCTTCGGACGTGTGGCGCTTCCAGGCGTCGCGGCTCATGCCGTGCAGACTCATCAGCTGTGCGCGTTCGGCCCACTGCTGGTTGTTCGTCACCAGCATGCCGCCCTCGCCCGTCGCCAGCGGCTTGGTGACGTAGAAGCTGAACGCCGTAATGTCCGCGATGGTGCCGACCATCTCGTCCTTGTAGCGGGTCGGGATGGCATGCGCGGAGTCGGCCAGCAGCACCAGATTGTGCCGCCTGGCAATCTCGCGGAGGGCGTCGTACTCGCAGGGCACCCCCGCCAGATCGACCGGCATGATCGCCTTCGTGCGCGGCGTGATGGCAGCCTCGACGGCCGCCGGGTCGATCAGCATGTTGACCGGGTCCACATCCACGATGACCGGTGTTGCCCCGAAGTACAGGACGACCTCGGCCGTCGCGGTGAAGGTGTAGGCCGGCACGATCACCTCGTCGCCCGGCCGTATCCCAATGGCTTCAAGGGCCAGGTGCATGGCGGCCGTCGCGGAGTTCACGGCGACGGCATAGGTCGCGCCCACGTAGTCGGCAAACTCGCGCTCGAATCGCTTGGCGCGCGGCCCGGTCGTCAGCCAGCCGCCGCGCAGCGTTTCGACCACCTCTGCGATCTCGTCTTCCTCAATGCACGGCTTGTGGAACGGGAGCCAGGACGGGCGGTACGGCTCGCCACCGTCCAGCGCCAGTCGTTCTGCAATCATCTTCGGCTTCCTCCTGCTGGTCCGTTCCGTCAGGCGGTCAGGGTGCCGCGAGCGGCTTGCTGAGGACGACCAGCTCGTGGGTGCGGAGCCAGGGGACAGCTTCGAGCAACTCGCACAGGAGCCAGCTCCGGGCGGCCAGTGCCCTGACAAGCGGCGGAACCAGCGTCACGCGGCGAGTGTCGGCCTGGAACCCAGGAAACAGCGCGGTCAGGTCGGCGGTTCGCAGGGGACGGGTGTTCCGCCGGTCTCGTGCCACGCGGAAGTC
>JBBQBU010000726.1:0-2409 GCA_038318015.1 Chloroflexota bacterium
GGACCGCCGCGCACCGCACGTCCGGGCCGCCGACGAAGCGTACGGTCTGGGCGGTGCGACGGCCGCCGAGAGCTACCTGCGCGGCGACCGCATCATCGAGATCGCTCGGCGGTGCGGTGCTGAAGCCATCCACCCAGGTTACGGCTTCCTGGCCGAGAACGCGGTGTTTGCCCAAGCCTGTGCCGACGCCGGCCTCGTGTTCGTGGGGCCGCCGCCGTCCGCGATGCTGGCGCTCGGCAGCAAGACCTCAGCGCGGCGGGTGATGCAGGCGGCCGGCGTGCCGGTCGTGCCCGGCACCATTGACCCGATCCCGACCGCCGAGGAAGCGGCCGAGATTGCGCAGGAGGTCGGGTTCCCGATTGCGCTGAAGGCGGTGTTGGGCGGCGGTGGCAAGGGCATTCGCGTGGTTGAGCGCCCGGAAGATCTCGTCGGCGCGTTTCGGCAGGCGACGGACGAGGCGGCGGCGGCGTTTGGCGACCCGTCGATGTACCTCGAACGACTGGTCGTCCGGCCGCGCCACGTCGAGATTCAGATGCTGGCCGATCAGCATGGAAACGCCGTCCACCTGGCCGAGCGCGAATGCAGCGTACAACGCCGGCACCAGAAACTGGTGGAGGAAGCGCCGGCTTCGACCGTGACGCCGGAACTGCGGGCGCGCATGGGTGAGGTGGCCGTGCGCGCGGCGAAGGCGGTCGGGTACACCAACGCGGGCACCTGCGAGATGCTGCTCGACCAGAGCGGCGAGTTCTTCTTTCTCGAAGTGAACGCCCGTTTACAGGTCGAGCACCCAGTCACGGAGCTGGTGACGGGCATTGACCTCGTCCACTGGCAGCTACGGATAGCCGCCGGTGAGCCGCTCGACTTCGTGCAGGACGACGTACGTCTGCGTGGCCACGCCATCGAGTGCCGCATTCAGGCTGAAGACCCGAACAGCCGGTTCTTCCCCTCAACGGGGACCGTGACGGCGCTGCGCGAGCCGGCCGGGCCGGGTATCCGCATTGATGGCGCGCTGGAGATGGGCAGCGAGATCACCCCGCTCTACGACTCGCTGATGTCGAAGCTGCTCGTCTGGGCCGAGGACCGCCCGCGTGCGATTGAGCGGATGCAGCGGGCGCTGGACGAGTACCGCGTGCTGGGCGTCCGCACGACGATTCCGTTTCACCGCTGGCTGATGGCGCACCCGCCATTTGTGGCCGGCGACCTTGACACCGAGTTGGTCGCGCGGGACTGGCAGCCGACTGGCGAGCCGCCGACCGAGACAGTCGAGCAGGCGGCAATCCTGGCCGTGTTGTCGGAGCACCTGAGCGGCGGCACCCAGTACGTCCCCACCGCGACGACCGACGATACTGGCCGCTGGCTCGCGTTTGCGCGCCGGGCCGGGCTGCGGGTGCCCTGATGGCGAACCTGAACAGCGAAGCGAACGGCAGCGCCAGCGGCGAGAGCAGGGTGCTATCAACGGCCATCTACCGCGTGCAGGTCGCCGGGCGGACACTCTCCATCGCCATCACTGAGCGCCAGGAGGGAGCGCAAGCGACCACGCAATACGTCCAGGTCGGCGATGGCCCGGTGCGGCCGCTCGAGATCCTGGCGCAAACAGCAGACGGCGGCCTGAGCGTGCTGGTTGACGGCGTGGTCCTGCACGGTCTGGTCGGACAGCGCGGCAAGCACGGGCTGGCCGAGGATGCCGTCACGGTGGTGGTGGGCGGGCAGACGCTGGAAGCGGTGGTGCAGGACGAGCGCACGGCGCGATTGGCGAGTGCAGCGGCGGCCGGCCGGCCCCACAGCAGCGTGACAGCCATTCGCGCGCCGATGCCGGGGCTGGTGGTGGCAGTACCGGTGGCCGTCGGGGAGCAGGTGGCGCGCGGCACGACGCTGGTGGTGCTGTCGGCCATGAAGATGCAGAACGAGTTGACCGCGCCCGCCGATGGCACAGTCACCGAGATTGCCGTGAGCGCCGGCCAGACCGTTGACCAGAATCAGGTGCTGGTGCGCCTGGAGTAAGCCGGGCCCGCGCACGCACTGGCTCGACGGCTGCTCGCGAACGGGCCATTCGTCATGCAAATGTGAGGACATGCTGCCGTTGCGGCACAGTGCAGCCGACCCTTACGATATGTGACAAGTCCAAGATGCTAGGCACTTGCTTGCATTCTTAGCATATACGAAGTATCTTTACCAGCGTCCAATAAATCGGACGGAAGGTACACCCATGCATCGCTCCCTCACTCGTCGTCGTCTGCTCGGTTTGATGCTCGCTGGTTCTGCGGCCGCGTCAGTCTGGCCGCTGATGGCCGCGAAAGCCTCCCTGGCCGCGCAGAATGTCATCCTGACGCTCTACAACGCCCAGCACGTCCCACTGGCCGAGGCCTGGGTGGGCGACTTCACGAAGATGACCGGCATCAAGGTGCAGCT
>JBBQBU010000727.1:0-2404 GCA_038318015.1 Chloroflexota bacterium
GTCGCCGGGCGCGACGTGTGCCGTAGGCGATTCCGCACGTCGGCGCTGCTGCCCGGACAGTGTACCGCTTCTCTTTGACGCCCCCGGCGCCGCCCACCCGTTCCCATCACAAAGCTTTCGGAAAGGGCGCCCGCCGGGCTATTGCTCCCAGGCTTTGAAGACCGCCACCGCGTTCTGCCCGCCGAACCCGAAGCCGTTGACGATCGCCGTCTTCACCCGCGTCTCGCGGGCCACGTTCGGCACGTAGTCCAGGTCACATTCGGGGTCCGGGGCGTCCAGGTTGATGGTCGGCGGGAGGACGCCACGGTCCATCGCCAGGACGGACGTGAGTGCCGAGACGGCACCTGCGGCGCCCAGCAGATGCCCAACCATCGACTTTGGCGACGAGATCTGGAGTTTGTAGGCGTAAGCCCCGAACGCCCGCTTGATGGCCCGCGTCTCGGAGGCGTCGTTGAGGGGCGTCCCGGTGCCGTGAGCGCAGACGTATTCGATGTCGTCCATGCCGAGCCCGGCCATCTCGACGGCCTTGCGGATGCAGCGGGCCGCCGCCTCGCCGCTCGGCTCCGGGGCCGTCAGGTGGAAGGCGTCGGCGTTGTGGGCCACGCCTGCCAACTCTGCGTAGATGCGCGCGCCGCGTGCCTGTGCGAAGTCGAGCCGCTCCAGCATCAGGATCGCCGCCCCCTCGCCCAGCACGAATCCCTCGCGGTCCTTGTCGAACGGCCGGGAGACTTTCGTCGGCTCGCCGCCCATCTTGGAGAGCGCCCCGAGCCGCGCCAGCGAGACGAACGCCAGCGGCGAGATGGCCGACTCAGTGCCGCCGGTCAGCAGTGCCTTCGCGTCGCCACGCTTCAGCATGTGGTAGGCATCGTACATGGCGTACACGCCCGCCGCGCAGGCCGCAATGCCCGTCACAGCCGGGCCGTGCAGCCCGAACGTGATGGATACCTGGCACGACGCCATATTCGCGATCATCGCCGGGATGAACATCGGGTTCACGCGGTCCACGCCCCGCATGAGCATCGTCTCGGCTTCGGCCACCGTCTCGTTGACGCCGCCGCCGCCGGTCGCCACGACCGAGCCAACATCCCAGCGGTTTTCGTCGTTTAGCTGCAAGCCGCTGTCGATCAATGCTTGTTGGCTGGCCGCCAGCGAGAACTGCGAGAACCGCGCCGCACGCCGCGCCAGCCGCGCGGCCTCTTTGCGGTCGAACGATGCTCCGAGATCGAAGCCCTTGACCTCGGCCGCGATCTTTACCGCCAGTTCGGACGTATCGAACCGGGTGACAGGGGCGACGCCAGACACGCCGCTCGTCAGGCTCTTCCAGAAGTCCTCGACGTTGTTGCCGATGGGAGTTACTGCCCCCAACCCGGTCACCACGACGCGGTCGTCGTCACGCATGCTCGCCTCGTTCGTATGGGTCGCTGTACCTAGCAGCGTGATCGTAGCGCCCGGAGCAACAACATCCCAACCCCGCCGCGCCGGCCCAACGAATCTGCTCGCTGGGACACCCGAGCGGGGATGCCCAGGCGACATTATGTGAAACTGCTGGCCCGGTCACACGTTCCCTGAGGAGACGCCCGCTGCGAATAGCGCCCGTGACGCGCCTGCCAACGTGGCTGGGGCGCGGAAGCTGGTCTGTGCAGGCCTAGTGTCATCCTCCGTGTGATCGGAAGTGCCCGGCAGATGTTGTTCTCCATCCTCGCCACCTGTTTCGCGCAGTCGGTGCGAAAGCTACGGCTCGCGCACACACCACGCCTCGCACGCACACTGACGGCAGCCCTGCTCATCGCCACGGTCGGATTCGGCCACCAGGAGGTGCGGGCGCAGACGCTACCGGTCGTACCGGCGTCGCCCGTTCCGGTGTCCGGGGCGGCCCTGACGGCATCGACGGCCCCGCTGGCCCTGGAACCTGGGAATATCCCGCTGCGGGCCTGGCATTTCGCTGAGGGCAACAGCCGCAATGGCTTCGAGACGTTCTTTACGCTGCTCAACCTGTCGGACCAGCCGGCCGGCGTGACTGCCTACTACAACCGCGACGACGGCATCCGCCTGACCCAGTGGATCGGGATTGAGCCGCACGCGCGCCTGAGCCTGAACGCGAACGACATCGTGGGGCAGCGGGCGTTTGGTGCCAGCTTCCTGGCCGACCAGGACATCGTGGTGGAGCGCACGACCGCCTGGGGTCCGGGCCAGAACGGTGAGACGACGGTGGGCTTCGCCCCGAACGGCAAACTGGCGTGGCACTTCGCCGAAGGCACGACGCGCGGGCGGGCAACAACCTACTTCGTCACCCAGAACCTGACCGATGCGCCTGCGCTGGTGTCGGCCAACTTCACCCGCGACGACGGTGCCATCGCCAAGCGCCAGTATGAACTGGCCTCACGCGCCCGAGATGCGTTCCGCG
>JBBQBU010000728.1:0-2396 GCA_038318015.1 Chloroflexota bacterium
GAGTCGCCGCGCGCCCGCTACTGGCGCACGATGACCTACGCCGTCTACACCGGACAGGGCATGGTGAGCGGCGATGTCTACGGCGACCGTTTCGAGGCCAACGCGCCGCTGCCGGTACCGTTTGGAGCTACCGAGGCCCGCGAAGAGATCGAGCAACGCGTCACTGTGCTGGCGAACCAATCGAATCTGGTGTTCTCGTCAGACTTCCCCGTTCGCGTGGACGTGCCGACGCTGATTGAGTGGCGCGAGACGCAGGAAGACCCGGCCGTGGTGCGTATGGCGTCGATGCTGCGGAAGGGCCAGCAGTACACCGTCGTCTCGGCGGCGTCCGTGGCGTCAGAAGACCAACTGCGCCAGGCCGGCAACACGTACCCGGCGGGCATGGAGCGGTACCTCCAGTTGCCGAACACACTGCCGGATCGGGTGCGCGCCCGCGCCGAAGAGATGACAGCCGCCGTGCCAACCGTCTACGACAAGGCCATCGCCGTCGAGGCGATGCTGCGCTCGCTGCCGTACGAGACGAAGGTGCCGACCCCGCCGGCAGGCCGCGACTGGGTGGACTACACCTTGTTCGACGTGCAGACGGGCTACGCCGATTCGCTGTCCACGTCGATGGTGGTGATGCTGCGGTCGGTTGGCGTGCCGGCGCGGGTCGTCACCGGCTTCGCCCCCGGTCAGTACGACGAGACGGAATCCGCGTACGTCATCTTAGAGAGCGAAGCGCACGCCTGGGTCGAAGTGTTCTTCCCGAAGTACGGCTGGGTCAATTTCGAGCCGAGCGTGCTGCGCGATCTGCCGTTCCGGCCTACGGACAGCAGCAGCGTCGTGTTCCCGATCACCGACGGCGAGTCCTTCGGTGAGAGTCCCGACATGTTCATGGACGATCCGTTCTTTGACGGCTTCGGCGAGTTCGTGCCGCCGCTCCAGGCGCGCAACGACGAGGCGTGGCTGGCTGCCCTCGGCGTCCTCGTGGGTGTCTTCGTCGCGTTCGTGGCGGCGTGGTACATCATGATGGCTGTGCTGAAGCGCGGGTTGGGCGGCATGCCGTGGCACGCGCAGTGGTACGGGCAGTTCCGGCGACTGGCGCGCTGGGCTGGACTGGCGGGGCGCACGTCGCAGACGCCCTACGAGTACACGGAGTGGCTGGAGCGGCGGTATCCTGGCACCGGACGGATGGTGCGGCCGATCACTGAGTGCTACGTGCAGGGCGCATACAGCGGCAAGGAGCCGGGGCCGGAAGACCTCGCGCGGGCGTCGAAGGCATGGGACAACCTGCGGCGGCCCCTGGCGCGGCGGGTCTTCCTGCGCGGCGTTATCGCGGCGCGTGAGCGGTTCGGTGAACTGCGAGGTGAACTGCGTGAGCAGGTCAACAAGCGACGGCGCGCCGCTTGACACCTTGTTGATTGTCAACTACGATGCGCCGGTATGACAGGCACCGCCGATTCAGGGGGAGCGCTCCTCAGGACCGCTCTGTATAGCAAGCATCTCGCCGCCAATGCCCGCATGGTGGACTTCGGCGGCTGGGACATGCCCATCCAATACGGCGGCATCCGCGCGGAACACCTCGCCGTGCGTGCTGGCGTTGGCGTCTTCGACCTCTCGCACATGGGCCGGCTGTACGTTCGTGGGGCGGATGCGCTCGGCCTCGTGCAGTGGTTGACCACCAACGACGCCGGCCGACTTGCTGAGGGGCGCGCGCAGTATTCGTTGATCTGCGGCGAGCGCGGCCAGATCCTAGACGACATCATCGTTTACAACCTGGGCACGGAGTTGCTGCTCGTCGTCAACGCATCGAATCGTCTCAAGATCCTGGCGTGGATCGAGGAGCAGCAGGCCGGCCCGCTTGCCGCGCTCAACGCGTACATCGACGACGCGACGTTTGAGACGGCGATGATCGGATTTCAGGGGCCGCAGTCCGAGCGGCTGTTGCAAGAGGTGGTGGACGTACCGCTTGAGCACCTCCGCTACTACGCGGTGGTGCATGGGAATGCGGCCGGGCACCCGGCGCTGATCGCCCGCACCGGCTACACCGGCGAAGACGGCTTCGAATTGATTGTGTCGGCAGAGGCCGGGCCGGCCATCTGGGACACGCTGCTAGAGCCGCGCGGCGGCATTCAGCCGATGGCGGCGGGACTGGGTGCGCGGGACACGCTGCGCCTCGAAGCCGGCATGCCGCTGTACGGCCACGAGATCGACGAGAACGCCAACCCGTACGAGGCGGGCCTCGGCCGCGTTGTGAAGCTGGCAAAAGGCGACTTTGCCGGCTCGGAGGCGTTGACGGCCTGCGCCGACAAGGCAGATCAGCGCCGCCTGATTGCTTTTGAGTTGACGGCCGGTGGCGTTCCGCGCCAGGGCTACCCGGTTCGGAACGGCGAGGTCGTCATTGGTTCCGTGAC
>JBBQBU010000729.1:0-2396 GCA_038318015.1 Chloroflexota bacterium
GCGCCGGTGGCGGCTCCGCTCGAACCCCACGAGGCCAGCGCGGCGTTCGTGGGGCGGGATGTTGGCGTCGCCGATTCGGTCGTCGACGTGGTTGGGAGGACACCGCTGGTGCGCCTCCACCGCGTCGTGGCGGCCGGCGGCGCGCAGGTACTCGCCAAGATGGAGTCGCTGAACCCCGGCGGCAGCGTCAAGGACCGCATTGCTGTCTCCATGATCGAGGAAGCCGAGCGCACCGGCCGCCTCAAGCCGGGCGCGACGATTGTCGAGCCGACGAGCGGCAATACCGGCATCGGGCTGGCGATGGTGGCGGCAGCGCGCGGTTACCGGCTGATCCTGACGATGCCCGAGGATATGAGCCTGGAGCGCCGCCAACTGCTGGCCCGGTTCGGGGCCGACCTGCACCTGACGCCGTCGATTGAGGGCATGACCGGGGCGGTCTTCGCGGCGCAGGAGTTGCTGGAGCAGCACCCGGACTACTTCATGCCGCAGCAGTTCGAAAACCCGGCCAATCCGGAGGTGCATGAGCGTACCACTGGCCGCGAGTTGCTGACCCAGACCGGCGGGCGCATCGACGCGTTCGTGACGGGCGTGGGCACCGGCGGCACGATTACTGGCGTGGGGCACCTGCTGAAGCGTGAGCTTGGGTCGGTGCTGATCGTCGGCGTGGAGCCGGCGCGGTCGCCGGTCCTGCAAGGTGGCAGGCCACGTCCGCACATGATCCAGGGCATCGGCGCGAGTTTCGTGCCGGGTGTGCTGGACCGCAACGTGCTGGACCGGGTCATCGGGGTAGAAGACCACGCGGCGATGGCGATGACGGCGCGGCTGGCGCGCGAGGAAGGGCTGCTGGTTGGCATCTCGGCCGGGGCCAACGTCGTCGCGGCGGCGCGTGTGGCCGCCGAGCTTGGCCCTGGCAAGACGGTGGTGACGGTGCTGTGCGACACCGGCGAGCGGTACTTGAGCGTGGAGCTGTAACCGCCGTGGCAAAAGTGTATGTCCCAACCATGTGGCGTCGTCACACCGGCGGCGCGGCCCGCCTGGAGCATGATGCCCCGGACGTGCGGAGCCTGCTGGCGTGGCTCGGCACGTCGTACCCCCCGCTCGAACACGAGTTGTTCGACGCCAACGGGAATCTTCATCGATTCGTCAACGTTTACGTGAACGACCGCGGCCTTGACGACCTGCAAGGGTTCGAGACGCCGTTGGATAGGGAGGACGAAGTGGCTGTTATTCCGGCCATAGCCGGCGGCGCGACCGGCACCGCTACTAGATCACGATTTACCCCGGAGCAGGCGGTCCGCTACAGCCGCCACATCATCCTGCCCGAGATCGGCGGCGTCGGCCAGCGAAAGCTGCTGAACGCGAAGGTGCTGTTGATCGGCGCGGGCGGCCTCGGCTCCCCCACGGCGCTGTACCTGGCGGCGGCGGGCGTCGGCACGATGGGCATCGTCGATTTCGACACGGTGGACCTGTCAAACCTGCACCGGCAGATTCTGCACGGGCACGCGAACATCGGGAAGCCGAAGGTGGAGTCGGCGCGGGACCGGCTGGCCGACGTGAACCCGGACACGAACGTCGTGGCGCACACGGAGGCGTTGACCTCCGACAACGCGGTGGAGATCATCAGCCAGTACGACATCGTCGTGAACGGCTGCGACAACTTCGCGACGCGCTACCTTGTGAACGACGCTTGTTACCTGCTGAAGAAGCCGCTCGTTGACGGCAGCATCTTCCGCTTCGAGGGGCAGTCCACCGTCTTCATGCCGGACAAGGGCTGCTACCGTTGCCTGTTCCCCGCGCCGCCTCCACCGGGTGCCGTCCCGAGTTGCGCCGAAGCGGGCGTACTGGGCGCGCTGCCGGGCATGATCGGCATCATCCAGGCGACCGAGACGGTCAAGCTGATCCTGGGCCTGGGCGAGCCGTTGGTGAACCGCCTGCTGCTGTACGATGCGCTGGCGATGGAGTTCCGCGAGGTCAAGATTCGCCGCGATCCGGAGTGCCCGCTCTGCGGCGACAACCCGACCATCAAGGAACTGATTGACTACGAGGCGTTCTGCGGCGGCCCGATGGAAGAGACCGGCGGCTGACGCTGTCCCTCACCCCCCAACCCCCTCTCCCGCAAGCGGGAGAGGGGGAGGCGGACGGAATGTTGAGCATGTAGTGTGGGTGTTGCTGCTGGCGTGGTTGAGGTGCTCCGCGACGCCTACGACGAGATGATCGCCCATGCCCTGGACGACCGCCCGGACGAGTGCTGCGGAATGCTGGCGGGGTCGCACGGGCGGATCACGCGGGCGCTGCGGGCGACCAACGTGGCCGAGCGCAAGGGCGTGCGCTACGAGGTTGCCCCGCGCGAGATCCTGCGGTTGATGGACGAGATGGACGATGCGAACCTGGACCAC
>JBBQBU010000730.1:0-2379 GCA_038318015.1 Chloroflexota bacterium
CGGGACCCAAAGAGGTCGATATTCTTCGCCGGCTCGGTCCGCACCTGCGCCGCGCCGCCATGATCAGCGGCATCCTGGGGCAGACCGAACTGCGCGCCACGACGTTCGAGTCGGCGCTCGATGCGGCGCAATCGGGCGTGATTCTCGTCGATTCGAGCATGGCGATCCTGCATGCCAACCAGGCGGCACAAACGATGCTGGCCAATAGCGACCCGATTCGTGAGCGTCTAGGCCGGCTTGAATTGCGCCTCGAACTGCTGCCCGGCCAGTTGAAGGCGGCAGTCGCCGCCTGCGAGAGCGACACTGGCCTTGGACGACGGGGCATCGGGATTCCGACGCGCCGGCGGGACGGGTCGCCGCTGATTGTCCACGTCATGCCGCTCGAGCGCCGCAGCGTCCGCGGCGGCATCGCGTCAAATGCCAGCGCGGCGGTGTTCGTGGCCGATGGCAGTGGCGGCATCGCCCCGATGCACGATGCCCTGGGGCTGTTGTTCGCGCTGACGCCGGCAGAAGCGCGGGTGTTCGAATTGGTGGTCGATGGTCTCGAAAACGAAGCCGTGGCCCTGGCGCTCGGGGTCGCCACCAGCACCGTCAAGACCCACCTGCTACGAGTGTTCGAGAAGACAGGAGCGCACAGCCGCGCGGACCTAGCCCGGCTCGCCCGGCAGATCATGCCAACCTTTTGAGTGCCGCAAAGCCGAAGTTCCGCTTCCGTGAGGTGGCCCGGTAGCCACGGCTGTTCATCTCCCGTGCAGCATGGTGCTGGCATCAGGCGGCAACGGCGAGATCGCCGCAGCACGTTTGAGGGCGCGATGACTGTGAAGAGCTGGCTGGAGCGACAGGCCCCGGATTTCGTCGAGACCTTGCGGCGCTTTCCGCTGGCCATCAGCATGGCGTTCATCATGACGCTGATCGCGCTCGGCGCCATGAACGACGTTGAATGGCTGAGGCAGGAGGTATGGGCCCGCGCCGCGGCCGGGCTGGCGACCGGCGCGGTGCTGGCGGTAGCCGGCGTCTACTTCGCCGACAGCCGCCCCGAGGCGAAGCGCTGGTCCGTGTTCCTCAAATACGCGCTGCCGTTCCTCGCCATCGCCGCCTTCGAGGTCACCGACATCGCCTGGTTCGTGCCCTACGCCCTGCCGGCAATCGCGGTGCTGTGGCTGTCGGTCTCGCCCTTCACCCACATCGCGCGCGGCCCGGCTCGCGAAGAACAGCAGACCCGTTTCTGGCTGGTCAACCACCAGGCCGTCGCCAGCGCCCTCATCGCCGCGGCCGCGTTCGCCATCATCGCTCTTGGCTTCCTCGTCATCGAGCGTTCGCTCTCCATGCTGTTCGGTCTTGACGTGGCTCGGGTGTTCTACCAGTGGCTGCTGCCGGTCACCGGTCTGTTCCTGTCTCCGGTCTATTGGCTGTCGACGCTGCCCCGGCTCGACGACGTACAGTTAGCCGAGGCCGAGCGACCGGAGTTCGTCGCCAAGGCGATAGGCTTCCTTGGCCAATTCGTGCTTGTGCCGCTGCTGCTGATCTACGCCCTGATCCTGCTTGCCTACACTGGCCAGATCATCGTCACCCAGAAGCTGCCCGAGGGCATGATCGGCTGGATGGTGATGGGGTTCGTCATCGTCGGAGCCGCGACGTGGCTGGTACTGTACCCACCCTTCATGCGCGACAAGCCGCTGGTGAAGCTGTTCCGGCGGCTGTGGTTCTGGCTGACGCTGCTGCCGCTGGGACTGTTCTTTTTCGCCGTATGGGTGCGGGTCGATGCTTACGGGCTGACGTCGGAGCGCCTGCTGCTGCTCGGCGGCGGCATCTGGGCGCTGGCCATCGCCGCAGTTTACCTCGTCCGCCGCGGCGATATCCGGATGATCCCCGCGCTTGCAGGCGTGATCCTGCTGGGGTTGTCCGTTGGTCCGTGGAACTACGCCAACCTGCCGTTACAACAGCAATTGCACCGGCTGGACGTCCTGGTAATGAACGCCGGGTCCGACCAGACACTGAGCCCGCCGCGTGGTAGCTGGTCGGCAGAAGACGTGGCACAGGCACGTGGCATCATCGACTACCTCGTGTCGACCCGCGAAGGCCGGGAAGGCGCGCGCCGGGTGATGGCGAAGTACGGCGTGACTTGGGACCAGGGGCAGGACGGTTCGTACGTTGTGCTTGAGGCACTCCGCCTCGACCCGACGGCCGGCTATGACGACAGCTACGTCTCGGCTTTTGCGAGTCTGTGGCGCGACGGAGCGACTTCGGTCCCGGTCGCGGCGACGCCGTTCTTCCTGCAGTCGGTCGACATTTACGGCACGAGCCTGACTAGGGTCGGCGCGTCCATGCGCTGGGTCGAGGTCGACCAAGCGGGTAATGTGACCCGCCAGCCGGCAGCAC
>JBBQBU010000731.1:0-2377 GCA_038318015.1 Chloroflexota bacterium
GCCTCGCGGCGACCTGTGAGCACCGGTCGGCGTCAGTGCCGCAACTCAGCAGCGTGCTGTCCTGGCTACCCGAGAACCTCCACTGTCAGCACTGATCGAACATCGACGTGAGGCACGCGCACCGTCACCCAATATAGAGACTCCCAGGCCCAGGATGCCCCGTCGCTCGCCTGTGCTCCCTCAGAGACCGTCACCGCCTCGCCGCCGGACCGTCGCACGGTCACCCTGGTGGGCCGTGCCGGGTGCCAGATGCGGACGGTCAGGTCGCGCGACGGCGGCTGACCACGGTATGTCCCCGCTGTCGCACACACCTCCACCCGTACGGCATCTTCGCCGAACGCACTCGTCACCGTCGACAGCGCCGATTCGCCGCGCTGATGTGCCTGGGTCGCACCATCATCTTCGTAGAGGGTGCACGTCCCGGATGTACCGGGAGCACCAGGATACACGAGAAGCGTCAGGTTATCGAGCGGGCGCTCATCAGTCCGCTGCATCGTCGGGCCGAGCGGAACGATGCTGCCGCCTCGTGCGAACACCGGCATCGTATCCAGCGGCACCCCGACCGAGATCGCCTGCCCGCCCTTGTGCCGATCGCCGGTCCAGAAGTCGTACCAGTCGCCGGCCGGCAGGTACACCGACCAGTGCGTTGCGCCTGCCTGCGTGACGGGTGCTACCAGCAGGTCCGGCCCGAACAGGTACTGACTGCCGAGTTCCCAGACGTTCGGGTCGGCCGGATACTGGTACGCCAGCGGGCGCATGAGCGGCTGGCCGCGCGTGTGGGCCTGCCAGGCCAGGGTGTAGATGTACGGCATCAGGCGCATCCGCAACTCAAGGTACTTCTTGCAGATCGCCTCGACCTCTGGACCGTGCGCCCACGGCACATGCCGCTCGACTTCCCAGCCGTGCGCTCGGAAGATTGGCGAGAACGTGCCGAACTGGAACCAGCGGGCGTACAACTCGCCGTTGAGCGCGTTCGGGTAGAAGCCACCGATATCGGTGCCCCAATACGGCACGCCGGACATCGCCAGCCCTAACCCCAGCAGCGGTTGGGCGGCAAATGTCGTGAACGTAGTGTTGATGTCGCCGGTCCAGGAGCCAGCCCCGAAGCGCTGCATGCCGGCCGCTCCAGACCGACAGAGCATCCACGGGCGGCCGTCTGGCCGGTCGCGCCACTCGCCCTCTGCGAAGGCGCGAAAGCGGTACAGGTCGAAGGCGTTGTGCAGGAGGGTGGAGTCGCCACGGTGCAGCGGAGCCGGACCGGATGGCCCCTCGCCGCCGTCGAGCCACCAGCCGGCCACACCCAGGTCGATCAGGGGGCGGTGCTGCTCCCACCACCAGACGCGCGCCTCGGGATTCGTGAAGTCGATGAAGCGCTGGTTCTCGTGGTATCGCTGCGCCAGATGTGTGGCCTCACGCTGGTCGGTCGGCGTCGGCAGCGACGCCGGGGCAGGGTACGCCACGTCCAGCAGGAAGCCGCGCGCCTCGGCCTCAGCGTACTGCGGCGCGTCAGGGTGAAGCACCGGGTACTCGTGGGTGACGGTGCGGAACCCCAGGTCGTCCTGCAAGATGCCGAGCGTCGCGGCGGGGTCAGACCACAGCGTCTCGTGGAAACTGACGTGCCCGACCCCGGCGTTCCAGCCCATCGATGTGCCATAGGTGGACAGGAAGATGAGCGCGTCGCACGGCAGTTCCTTCGCTCGCATCGTCCGCGCCAATTCCAGGATGTCGTCGGTCTCCTGGAAGAAGCGCGTTGACTGGAGGAACCCGAGCGCCCAACGGGGCGGCATCGCGGGGAACCCGGTCAGGTCGGCGTATGCTTCCAACACGTCGGCCGGGGTCGGCCCGGCCAGGACGTACACGTCCACGCTCGGCGACTCGGCCTCGTAGCGGAGGGTCAGGCCGCCGCTGCCACGAGCGGTGTCAAGGCGGGCCATCGCTGTGGTGTCGAAGAAGAGGCCATACGCTCCGACAGGGCCGCTGGCGACCAGCAGCGGCACCCCGAAGTCCACGCCCGAGCCGTGCCCGACCTGGCTGTTCCAGAACAGCCGCGAGGTGCCGAGGCGGTCAAGTTGCATGCCGCCGCCCTGGCCCAGGCCATAGAAGTGCACGTCGTCGTCGTAGCTGGTGCGGCTGCGCTGGAATTGCACGACGACCCGCCCTCGGTGCTGGCCAGTCTCCACGTCCACGGCCTCCTCGCGCATCAGCGACCGGCTGGCCGGCGTCCCGAAGAGTCGTCGCCCACGGGCATCGTAGACGGCCAACTGCGGTAACGGGCCGCTGTCGTCCGCCTGGACGGTCAGGTGTCCGGTGCTGATGACCTGCCCGGTCCCTGGCAGCGGCGTCGGCGCGACCTGCGGCACGTCCGGCCAGTCGGTTC
>JBBQBU010000732.1:0-2377 GCA_038318015.1 Chloroflexota bacterium
TGGACGGCCACATCTGCGCCCTGCCGCGCTAGCTCCAGCGCAATCCCCTGGCCGATGCCCATGCCCGCGCCCGTCACCAGCGCCAGCTTGCCCGCCAGCGGCAACCGTCCCGTTTCGTTCGCCCCCGCTGCGCCGGTTCCAGCCTGTCCCATCTCACCCTCCCGTGCACGCTGGCGGAGTGTTGCCCGCCAGGTCGTTGGGGAGAGTGTCGCCCGGATGCCCGTACCCCTGCACCCTGCCCGCATCTCGCCTATTGCACGCCGTTACTGCACGATAATTGTGCCCTCCATCTGCGGGTGCGGCTCGCAGAAGTAGGGGTAGGTGCCCGGCTGCAACAGCGTCAGTGTGTATGTCTCGTTCTGGTCCAGCACCGGCGACGTGAACGCGTGGTTATTGGCCGTGACGGTGTGCTCGGCGAAATCCAGATTCGTCCAGCGGATCGACTGCCCGACCTGCACCACAATCGGCTCGGGCAAGAACACGAAGCTGGCGATGGTCGCCTGCACCGTCGGCAGCGGCGCGACAACTGGGGCCGTGCCGTTCGGCGTGTCGTCGTTGTCGTTCACGTTGCGGCGGCTGTCCCGCGAGCCGGTCCGCTGCCCGGCCGGCGCGCGGTTGCCGTCCGCAGTCTTGCTGCCCGCATCGTCGGCGGCAGCGCCCCGCGCCAGCGCATCGTAGAGTCCGCCGCTGAGTTTGTCGGTCAGTACGTCGCCGCGCGCCGTGAGCGTCCGTGCGAAGCCGGTGGTCAGTTCGTTCTTCGGGCTGGGGAACGTCAATGCACCGGCCGGGCAGCGGTCGCAGCCGGCCGTCAAGGTGCCGTTGTCGTCGCGCGCCACGCCAAACGAGACTGCGCCGCGCGCCTCGGCCGTCGCCGTGCCGCTCGGGTCGATCACGCGGTACTGGCCGGGCGGCCCGGCGGCTACCAGACGGTGGACGGTCGTGCCGCGCACCACCTCGACCACGACGACCGTGCCGCCGCCCTCTCCGTGTAGCTCGCGAACGATGATCGTCGTGTCCGCGCCGAGCTCGATCTGCCCGACGCCGGGGATCGCGACGGTGGCTGATGCCTTGCCGACGGTCGCCAGTCGGTCGCCAGGGCCGAGCACGGTATCGGCCGGGGCCGGCTGGACTGCCGAGCCATCAGCCCGCACCAGCGCCACCGTGCCCGAAACCGCCGCTAGCCGCGCCGAAACCTCCGCGGCCAGCAGCGGCGTCTGCAGCCCGACCAGCAGCAGCGCACCGACAATCAGTGCCGTCCGCAGGCCCGAGTGCAGCGTGGTACGCACGAACCGCCGCCAGGAGAACGTAATGCCCGTCTTCATCTACCCACCGTCGCGCTGACGTCTGCTCCATCAGGAGCGGCCGGAGCGTCGCACAACGCACCAGCACAGAGCAATGTCACAGCCAGGACGTGGTGCATTTGTAGCTGTCTTGTGTGCACCATGTGCCAGTCGTCGCTGTCGCCTGCGGCTTCAGTAGCCGCCATCGCCGGGCACCCGCCGCTCCAGCATCACCGTTGCCTGCGTGGTCTTGCCGGTGGCGACCGTCACCGCACCGAGCGTGCCTGTCCGAAAGCCGTCGCGGTCGGCCTGCACATCGTACAGCCCAACCGGTGCCGGCGACAGGCCGAATCGTCCGTCACCGTCCGTCGTCAGGGTCAGGTCGCCGGCCTCTAGGCTGGCCGACAGCAGCGTCACTGTGACGCCGGGCAGCGGCCCGCCGCCAGCATCGACCACCTGCCCCAGGAGCGCACCAGTTGCGCCGTCCTCGTCCTGGGCCAGCAGCGTGTCCGCGCCATCCCAGACGACCTTGCCGCCAACGGCCAGCGCCGCCAGCCCCAACCCCACCAGTCGCCGCCGTCCGAGCATGTCTGTCGCTCCCTGTCTAGTCGCGGCGGTCGCCTGTGTGCCGCCGCTGCTGTGGTGCCCGCTCAGAAGCCGGCCGTGCCGCCACCCACGAACGACTGCCACTCGCCGCAGCCGTCCACGACGGTCAGCGGGACGGTTGCTGCGCCGGCCGCCTGTCGCCGCACATAGAAGATCATCTGCGTGGTGCCGCTGGGCGGGCGGAACGTCAGGCTACCGCTGCCGGTCGGCCCGCCATTCACCTCGACGGACGCGTTCTGCATCGGGCCGAAACGGATCTCCTGCAGGTTTCCGCCTCCCGCCTTGAGCGTCACGACCAGGCGGCCGTCGCCGGTCTTGCCCGTCTGCACCTCGACGGGAGGGCGCGGCGTGCAGTTGACGGCCTGCGCGAACAGCGGCAGTTGGTTGAACGTCCCGCCGAGGATGCCGGTGGACGACATGCCCAGCCAGTCCTCAAGGATCGTGGCGTAGACCTGTCGGAAATCGACTTTCATCTTCAGGTCGCCGCTGGT
>JBBQBU010000733.1:0-2363 GCA_038318015.1 Chloroflexota bacterium
CTGTGTACTGAGGGGCAAGGTGCTGGAGGGCAGTTGCGCCGCCAGCACGCTCAGTGGGAGTCGCCATGACGAAGGCGCTCTGGTACTCGCTGACCGGTGGGCTGGTTGCCTGGGCGGTGCACTTGCTGGTGAGCTACGTCCTGGCAGACCTCGGGTGCGTGGCGGAGACGGATGCGCTCTGGCTCGGCCGGCATCTGCTGACCATTGGTGCAGTCGTCGCCGTGGCGGCCACGCTCGTAGCGGCGAGGCCGTGGGCCGGGCAGACCGCCGTGCCGGCCACAAGGTTGTTGCCGTCAGCAGGGACGGATACAGCTTCGCTGGCCGGCGGGCTGACGCAACTCGCGCACGACGTGGCCGTCCACGAGCCTGAGCGTCGCTTTCTGGCGTATGTGGCGCTGGTGGTCAACGCCATCTTCCTGTTTGCCGTGGTGCTGGCTGGGACGACCAGCCTGTTCCTGCCGCCCTGCGCGTAGTGCCTTGCCCATCGTGGTTGCTCATCACCGGCGCGTCCAGGCGGCACGCAAGTTGCACTAGGCGGCGGCACGATGCATGACCTGTTTGCGGCCATCGCCTCCTGGATCACCAGGACCGTGCAGACCGGTGGGTACGTCGGCGTCGCCTTCCTGACGCTGATTGAAAACCTGTTCCCGCCAATTCCGTCGGAACTGATCCTGCCGGTGGCTGGCTTCCTGGTCAGCAGCGGCGAGATGTCGTTTATCTGGGTCGTCGTCGCCTCGACGATTGGTTCGTTGCTCGGGGCGCTGCTGCTCTACGGCATCGGCGCGTGGCTGGGCGAGGAACGTCTGCGGTCGTTCGTGAAGGCGCACGGCAAGTGGCTGGCACTAGACGAATCAGACCTTGACCAGGCGAAGGAGTGGTTCGAGAAGCACGGCGGGACGGCGGTGTTCGTTGGCAGGCTGGTCCCCTCGCTCCGCAGCCTGATCTCGGTGCCGGCGGGCCTGGCGCGGATGCCGCTTGGTCCGTTCGTGTTGTACACAACGGCCGGTAGCGCGCTCTGGAACGCCGTCCTGGTGGGTGCCGGTTGGGCGCTCGGCGACCAGTGGGACCGCGTCAAGCCGTACATGAACATCTTTGAGTGGGCGACACTCGCCATCATCATCGGCAGTGTGATCTGGTGGTTCGTTGGGCGCAAGCGGCGGAATGGCAGCAAGGAGCCTCGGGAAAGCGCGTCAGCCGGCGCCTGACGCCGTGGCTGCGCCGGCGGGCACGGCACCAGCAGGGACGCCGCCCGCTGCTCGCTGAGTGAGACATCAATGGCGCGGTGCCCGGAGTGCCGAAGGGCTACCGGCCGAAGCGCTTCGGCCGGCCGCCGGGCGGTTTGCGTGGGCCTTTTCGCGCACCGGGGCTGCTGGGGCCGCCTGGCTTCGGTGGCGGCCGGCGGTGGCGCGGCTCGGTTGGGCCGGCCGGACCGGCGGCCGGGGGAGCGTGGGCCTCTGCCGGCACTTCCCAGTCGCCGTCGCTTCCCTCCGGGTCGGGCGGCCCGGCCACGGCCCAGCGGTACGACTCTTCGACTACGCCCCGGCGCAACAGGGCGTCCGCCTGCACCAGCCGGTCCAGCAGTTCCGGCCGGTCGATGCGCTCGGCGCGGCGGGCCGGTATGTCGATCTGCTTGACGGCAGCCTGCAACTGCCCCAGGATGTCCAGCGACTTCTGGAGCAGCCCGACAAGGTCGCCTTCCGCGATGCGGCAGCGTTGCGCGATGTCGCCTAGGTCGTCGCCCGAGGCCCAGGCCAGCGCCACGCCCTTCAGGTCCGCGTTAATCATCCGTGAGATCTCAACGTGCGCCTTGCGCTCCTCATCAAGGATGCGCGTCTGAAGGCCCAGCACCTCCTCGTGCAGGCGGCGCAGGCGGTCGGTCAGCGTCAGCGACCGCAGCGGCGACTCGCGGTCGAACGAGAACCAGGAACAGACCTCGGCGATCTCGGCCGGCTCCAGCCCTTCGAGCATCCGCCGGGCGACCAGTTCCGCCAGGGTCAGGGCGTTGGTGTCGAAGATGGTCCGGAGCAGCGGTGCCTTGTAGGTTGGGCGCTCGGCGGCGAGGTAGCCGTACCGTTCCAGCACCTGCCCCAGCCCACCGACCATCGCACGGGCTTCGGCGCGGGCACCCTTCTGGGCCATCCCGACGGCGCGCTCCGTCTCGGCAAGCTCACGCGCAAGTTCCCAGGTGTTCGGGTCGTCGGCCGCCTCGGTCGCCATCCGCTCGAAGTAGTCGCGCTGCTCGTTGCGCTCGGCCAGCAGGTCGCCCAGGCGGGCGTCGAACTGGAAGCGCCGGAAGCTCCGCGCGTACAGGTCGGCCAGCCGCTCCTGGTCACCCGGCTCCCGCCAGAGGTTCATGGCGGTAC
>JBBQBU010000734.1:0-2340 GCA_038318015.1 Chloroflexota bacterium
CTCCCATGAGATGCGCGTGCTCATGCGTGCGTGGATCGAGCATCCAGAGAACGATGCGCTGAAGGCCCAGTACACCGCCGCCCAGAACAAGTATCAGCGGCTGCGCGAAATCTGGCAGAGCACCGACGCCAGCATGACGCCCTCCTGACTGCCCGCCGGCCCCGCGCAGGAGCAGTGCCCAGCCCCCGACCACGTAGACGTGCGCGCAGGCCAGCAACAATCTGACGCATTGACAGAACCCAGATGCACCAACTGGTGCGCCTTTTTGCTGCCCTAACAGCATCGGCACAAGCGCCTCTGCACCCCCTGAATCGCCGCGTCATCGGCGCGGCGTCGCCCGTTCGATTACACAGGACGGGGGGATGCCGCACTTGGCGAGTCGCCCACCGTCCCGATTTTTCGACCAGTGGGGGCGCCCGTGAGGCAGTTACGAACCGTGAGGTTGTCGATGATCGTCGCGCTGGTGGCGGCGGTCCTGACGGCGGCGGTCGTGGTCCCGCAGTCCGGGGCCAGAACCGCCGCCGCTGCGCCAGCATCGCTTGAGGCCACGTTCCGCGATCTTCCGACGAGCGTACGCACGGGTGATAGCTTGCGCGTGTTGCTGGATGTGCCGGATGCGTCGGTGTGCGACGGCTCGATTGTCTACCGTGACAACTCGAACCAGGCGCTGCCGTCCGTCAACAGCGACAACAATCGCTGCCGGTGGGACGTCATCGTGCCGAACGGGACGCGGCGCGGTGAGGCTGACGTGACCGTCACCGTCAAGAGCGGCAATGACAAGAGCACGTTCCGCGCGCATTTCAACGTCGGCTTGCGGGCCGAAGATGTCGCGCTGGTCCTGAAGGACTTGCCAGGCTCGGTGAAGCGCAACAGTACATTCACCATTCGGATCGACGTGCCGGACAAGGCCACATGCCAGGGCGTCATCTACTACGAAGGCACGAAGACCCAGGTGCTCGACTCGCGCGACGAGGACAACGAGCAGTGCCGGTGGAACGTCACCGTGCCGTCCGACGCATCGCGCGGGGAAGCGCGGGTCAGCGTGACTGTCACGTACGACGGCCGGTCCTCGACGCTGCTCTCCAGCTTCGACGTCTCGCGGGACAACGACGATCCGGAGATGCTCATCGCGTTCCAGGACTTGCCGCTGACGGTCGCCCGGGACGGCGCGCTGCCGGTGCGGGTGTTGGCACCATCTGGGGCTACCTGCAAGGGCGAGGTGCGGTTCCGGTCGGCGGAGAACGTGGAACTTGCCACCATCAACGAGCAGGTCAGCCTGTGCCGCTGGAGCCTGACCGTCCCGAAAGAGGCCAAGCGCGGCGACGCTGAAGTGTCGGTGACGGTGCGCTTCGACGGGAAGGACACGTCGATCCGCGGCATCTTCCGTGTGGACGAGACGGCCGAGATCGTCGATGCGAAGTTCAAGGAACTGCCGTCCTCGATCCGCCGGGGGGACGACCTGGAGGTGCGGGTCACGCTGCCAGATGGCGCGCGCTGCTGGGGCGATGTGACGTTCGATGACGGCGAGATCTCGACGCTGGACGCACGCACGGAGAAGAGTGACCGCTGCCTGTGGCTGGTGAAGGTGCCGGCCTACACGACGCGCGGCGTCGCGGTGGTGCGGGTCTGGGTGGACGACCATGGTGTCCAAACCTCGCTGACGGGCAACGTCCTGGTCGAAGGGCGCGAGGACGACCCGGTCAGCGCGTCGTGGCAGAAGCTACCGACGGAAGTGGAACGCAGCCAGAAGTTCGACGTTTCAGTGCTGGTGGCGAGCGGTTCGACCTGCGTCGGCAAAATCATGTTCCCGGATAATCTGCCCTGGACGCTGGGTAACACGATTGAGGACGACTCGTACTGCCGCTGGACGGTGCAGGTGCCCGTACACGCGAAGCCCGGCACGGCCAAGATCGAGGTCAAGGTCGAAAAGAAGGACAAGACGACGGTGCAAGGCGAGTTTGTGGTGAAGGGCGCACCGGCACCCGTACCGGGGGCCTCGCCCGCCGCCACCCCTGCTGTGCCGCCGGCACCGGCCGCCACTGTGGCCCCTGCGACGTAGGCGACCTGTGCTGCGGGGCGGCAGCAATCGCCCCGCAGCACGGGAACGCCCGACCGCATTGGTCCCGGCGCGCCGCACTGACTCACCGGGCGCATTGCCGGGAGGGCTGTCGGGTCAGGTATACTCAGCGAGCCGAACGGCAGACGGGGTGTAGCGCAGCCTGGTAGCGCGCTTCGTTCGGGACGAAGAGGCCGGAGGTTCGAGTCCTCTCACCCCGACTACGTGGTACAGACGGCGAGGCAACTGCCTCGCCGTCTGTCCTTTTAACCGCCGCTTGCGCC
>JBBQBU010000735.1:0-2323 GCA_038318015.1 Chloroflexota bacterium
ACCACCTTTGCCAAAGCGAGCCGGTGCAGGTGGGAGATGTACTCCAGCGCCCCTTGCTGCGGGATGGCCAGGATCGCATCAAGTGGCCGATAGCCGTCGCGGGCCGCCTGATCCGAAAGGCCACTGACCACGCGCGAAAAGTCCTCCACAAACTCCTCGACATTCGAGACATCCGGCACCGTGAAGACGTAGCCCGCGTCGTCCTCGGTAGTCCTGGTGTGCCCCTCCTTGCGCTCCGTCTTGATGCGCCGCGCCTGCCCCACCAGCGTCACCACCGGCCAGAAGTACAGCAACAGCGTCTCGCCAGCGGTCCCCTCGAACGGCACGCCATCCGCCGTCACACTCTGTGCGCCGATCAGCAACGATTCGGCGAACGCCGTCGGCTTCGCCGCCCCCAGTTTCCGGTGCGTCAGATCCTTCCAGAGCTTCGCCGCCACATCCGCGTGCTCGCCGTCCCGTCGCTGCTCGTACGGCAGCCGCGACTTCGGCCGTCCCCGCAGCGTCGCCCAGATGGCGTCGCGCCACAACTTTCGCCAGATGTCGGGCACGCCCAGGGCAGTCAGGAAGCCCGCCTTCGGCACGATCACCTCGTATGCCCACACGGTCGTCGCCTTCTTCGCGTCGCCCGTTGGCTCGACCGTCACTGGCTGGAGATTGCGTAACCCTTTACCTTTGGGCTCACTCTTCGACTGGCGTTGATCCCACGCCGCATCGAACAGATCATCAAAGAGCGTCTGCAAGCTCGCCTGCGTCAGCGTGAGCTTGACACGCCCCTCGGGGTCGAACTCGTATTCTGGCAGCGGGCCAATGCTGCGCAGTTCCAGCGACTGGCGCAAGACCAGCAACCCGGCCAACCCCGCGCGGTGCTGGGCCGTCGGCAGCAGCAGCGGATCGTAGACCAGTTCAATCGAGTCAGTCGCCGTTTTTGGCATCGGAAGGCACCTCCTCCTGAAATCCGAGGAACCAGTGGTACTGCGCAGCGTTCGCGCGGGAGAGAAAGGAGCCGAGGCGGTCATCCGGCGTAGCGTGGCGGCGCGGCACCGGCAGCACAAACCCGTCGGTCGGCTGCTTGTTAGCCTTCGCATCGAGCCACGCCGGGATGTCCGCATCGAGCACGGCATCGACCACGTAGTCGTTTTCGTCGCGGAACGCATCGTCACGAGACAGCGCGTACGGGCCACTGTCCGGGAATGCAGACTGGCGATTCGGCAGAAGTCCCTCATCCTCGGGAACCAGTTGCTCCAGTTGTGCGGACAGATCAGCCTGTGAGACGCCACGTCCGCCCGCGAGTGCCCCCACAAACAGGTCGCCCTGGCGCAGTTCAGCAGCGGTGTACGGCAATGCACCTCGGTCCCGACCGGCCGGATACCCCTCAGGTGGGTAGGCGTACACCTGGCCGGGCGGCCGGTCTTTGGTCAGGTTCCGGCAGCAGCGCCCCATCCGCTGGATCAGCGACGGCACCGGCGCAAGCTCCGTGATCAGGACATCGGCGTCCAGGTCGAGGCTCATCTCACAGACTTGCGTCGTGACCAGGATCCGCCCGGTACGCTCGGTCCCCGATCCATCCGCCGGCCGCTTGAACTGCTCGATGACCGCACTGTGGCGTGAACGGCGGTCCTCCAGCTTGTAGCGGCTGTGATAGCAACTGACCGGTCCCGGTGCTGCTGCGTCCAGGTCCATACCAAGCATCCCCGCGAGCCGCCCGGCAATCCGCTGGCACCGCCGCACGGTGTTGACGACCCACATGACGGTCAGGCCACTAGCAACCGCCTTTGTCGCAACTTCGTACGCCTCGTCCTCGGTCGTGCGGTGGATGACATAGCGCGTCGCCTTCGTTTGGGCCTCAAGGTCCGGGAACTCGCCTGGATCGCGCGGGTACAGTTCCAGTCCCCGCACGTTCTGCAAGAAGCTGCGGCGATCAACGGGCAGCGACGCAGTCATGCAGAGCATCGGCACGTCGAACTCTTCGAGCATCCGTTCAAGGGCTCGGAACATGTTCTTGTCGAAGCTGTGAACCTCGTCCACGATCACGATGCTATCGACGAGCAGTGGCAACAGGCACAACGCCGCGTACCGATTCGTCATGCAGGCAATGAAGCTATCGACGGTCGCGCTGAACACGCGCCGTTCCCAGAATGCCAGCGCGAACAGCCGCTCCTCGACTGTGTAGTCGCCGCCGCTGCGAATGTCGCTGCCAGTGCCGGGATTCGCGAACAGCGTTTGCAGGTCGTAGCGTGCCGTGCCGGTGCTGAGGGCGGCTTCTTCTGGTCCGGCCCAGGAAACGTAGTCGCGGAAGCCCTCGGTCGCGGTCGCGCGCGTCGGG
>JBBQBU010000736.1:0-2319 GCA_038318015.1 Chloroflexota bacterium
GCTGAAGGACGGCAAGCCGTTCATGGCGCTGGGCACCCCGGGCGGCAAGCGCATCTACGGGGCCGTGGTGCAGGGCATCCTGAACGTCATCGACCACGGCATGTCGCTGCAAGAGGCGTTCGAGGCGCCGCGCGCCTGGACGGAGGGCGGCGCGCTGGAACTGGAAGGCGGCTTCAGCAACCTGTCCGAGCTACAGGCGGCGCTCGGGGCGCTCGGCCACGACGTGACGGTCGTGGAGAAGGTGGCCGGCGGCATGAACGGCGTCCTGGTGGACGACGCGGGCCTGCTGCACGGCGCGGCCTGCTGGCGCGCAGATGGCGTGCCCATCGGCGTGAGCGGCGGCCCGGCCCGGCCGTCCGGGAGCCTGGGCGTCCCGACGTAGCGAGCGGCGAGTTGCGAGACGCGACGGTCGTAGGGGCGCGCTGCAACAAGCGTGGCGCGGTGGCCTGCCCGGCGCTCACGGGCGGGTGGATCGCGGCGACCTTGCGACGGGCATCGTGTTCTCAGTGGCGAATCCGTTCGGGCTGGCATTCTGGACGGGCGTTGGCGGCGGCATGGCCACCGTCGGGGGCGCGGCTCCGGCCCTGTATGACGGCTCGGTCTTCCTGGCGGGCTTCGCCTTCGGTGCGCTGGTCTGGTGCCTGGGCGCGGCTGGGACTATCGGATGGGGGCGGCGATTCGTGCGGGCCGGCCTCTTCCGCTGGATAAGTGCCCTGTCTGGGCTGGCCCTCGACTACTTCGGCCTACGCCTCCTCTGGGAGACGGCAACGTCGGTACTGGAACGCACAACCACAGCGATCATCGAAGAGGTCACGCCACCAGCCGCCCCCGTTGCTGGAGCCGGCGGTAACGCGAGATGAGGCCCCCTACCCACCTCTGAGGGTGGAGGATGGGCGGCAGGTGGCCCGGCCGCTGGACAGGTGCCGCGCGATGGACTGTCCGACCAGATTAAGCGCCCGGTCGTAGTGCCAGGTGCTCCAGCCGCCGTGCCGCCGCACAGAGTTCTGACCGGGCCGCCACAACGGGGGCGCAAACAGACGTGCGGGGCGGTCATGGGCGCGTGCCAACGCCATCTTCCAGACGTCGCCGTGCGCCTTGTCCGATCCGGTGCGTTGCGCACCTCCTTGGATGACCACGCCGCGCTGTGCTCGTGCGGGGTCCGGCTGTGGCACATGAGCGGGCGAGGGGCGGGTCGAGGGGTACGCCATAATCCCGACGCAGCGGCCCGCCCTGGTGCCGCTAACGGGAACGTCTGGGAGGCAACATGCGTGTCGCGGTGATCGGGTCTGGGGGCGTCGGCGGCTTCGTCGGTGGGCGGTTGGCGAAGGCCGGGCACGATGTCACCTTCCTGGCGCGCGGGGCGCACCTGGACGCGTTGCGCGCCAACGGCTTGCGCGTCCAGAGCACCGACGGCGATTTCGACCTGCCGAGCGTCACCGCTACGGACCGCCCGGAAGAGATTGGTCCGGCCGATCTGTTCCTGTTCACCGTCAAGGCCTACGACACCGAGGCCGCTGCCGCTCCGCTTGCGCCGCTGCTGCGCACCGGTGCAACCGTCCTGACGCTTCAGAACGGCATCGACAACCATGAGCGCATCGACGCGGTGCTGGGGGCCGGGGTGGCGCTGCCGGGGACCATCCGCATCGAGACCACTATCACCGCGCCGGGCGTCATCGCACACACCAGCAAGGGCCACATGATCCGATTCGGTGAGCTACCCGGTGCTGTCCCCGGGGACACCGGGCGCGTCGAGCGGCTGCGCGCGGCCTTCGCTGAGGCTGGCCTGACGGTGGCGGTGCCCGACGACATGCGCGCCGAGTTGTGGGACAAGTTCCTGTTCATCGTGCCGTTTGCTGGCCTGACGACGCTGACCCGCGCGCCGATTGGCGAGATTCTGGCCTCGCCAGAACTGACGGCCACATTGGGCGACTTGCTGGCCGAGGCCGCCGACGTGGCGAAGGCTGACGGCGTGGACTTCGGCGCGGACGTGGTCGCGAAGCGGCTCAGCTGGATGCGGCGGCTGCACCCCGGCTTCAAGTCGTCGATGCAGCGCGACCTGGAGCGAGGCAAGCCGTTAGAGAACGACGCGCTAGCCGGGGCACTCGCACGACTCGGCCGGAAGCACGGCATTCCAACGCCCGTCACCTCGTGCGTCAACGCCGTGCTGGCGCTGGAGGACCGGCGATCACGAGTCGCAGCATCCGTCGTCCAGGCCGTATCCCTGAGCTAGACGAACTCCCTTCGGCGTCCGATAATACCTCGGGGGCCATGTCGTCAGGAGCGCACGCACACCGGCGTGCGGCTCGGGCACCAGGGCAC
>JBBQBU010000737.1:0-2317 GCA_038318015.1 Chloroflexota bacterium
TGTTGACCAGGATCGCCGCGAGGTTCGGGTGGTCAACGGCGGTCAGCGTCCGCAGGCACTCCACGGTGTCGTCAACGCTGGCGCGCTCCCAGTGGACCAGCACCACGCTGATGAGCGGCTCTGCAGCGGCACCATTTCCAGATGTGGTCACGGTGCGGCCATCCGACCTATCGTGGCGGGCATCGCTGGGCGAGGCTCTTTGAACGTGTTCACGCGCCGATTGTACCGGCCGCCCCACCGGGGATGACGTGCCCAGGCGTCAGGTCAGCGGCGCTGGCGGCAGTTCTTCGGGCAAAGGCGGGCGCACGAAGGGCAGGAAACGCGCCTCCGACACTCCGAGGGTGCGAAAGTTCCGCTGAGCTACGGTGAGCGTGACCTTGTTCGGGCCGAGAACATCGGTGTCCAGGTTGTCTACGCCGTCGTCTTGCCAGAAGCAGACTTCGCAGATGTCGTCGCTGTGTCCGCCCGATTTGGGCAGCGTGAGATAGCCGCAGCAGAAACACTGGTACAGCGGTTGGCTGGTCATGGACAACTCACTGTGCTGGCGGGGCGAGGGCGCGCAGGGCGGCCTCTAGCTGGGCGGCAGCCTCGGAGTTCGAGTGCGACGGATCGACGCGCAGGGGCACCCCGACGACCACCCGCAGCGGGCCGGGCCGGGGCAGTGTGCGCCCCTTCGGCAGGATGCCGAACAGCCCGTCCAGGTAGACCGGCACGACTGGTAGCCCCAACTCACGGGCCAGCAGCCCGATGCCGGGCTTGAACGGCATGATCTTGCCGTCGGTGGATCGGGTGCCCTCCGGGAAGACCAGCAGGCTGTACCCGCTGTCCGCAAGGTCGCCGCAGTGCGCCAGGCTGGCCGCGACCGGGCCAGCCCGGTGGAACGGGAACGCCCCGAGCGCCATCGACGCCGCCAGCGCCCGCCGCCAGTCGGTGAAGAAGTAGTCGGCGGCGGCGGCCACAGCCGTGCGTTGGCGTCGGGACGGCTCCAGCGCCGACAACAGCGTGATGCCGTCCAGGTGGCTGGCGTGGTTCGCGATCAGCAGGACCGGGCCGCGCAGGCTCGCCAGGTGCTCTGCGCCATCGACGGTGTACGGCCGGGCCACGGCGCGCACGATGGGGAACAGCACGGCGTCTTGCAGCGCGGCCCGCACCGCCCGGACCGGTCGCCAGCGCGGCCACCGGGGCAGCGGCGGGGGTGGCGTCGAACTGGCGGGCTGCTCCAGCGCCGCCAGCAGATCGCCCACCGTCTTGAGGCCCGCCACCTGCTCGTCGGACAGCGAACGGCCAAGCTCCTCTTCGAGCAGCACCGCCAGTTCGACGCGCGCCAGCGAGTCGAGGCCCAGGTCAAGATGCAGGTCAGAGGTGGGGCGGATGCGGTCGGTGGGGCGGCCGGTCGTGCGTGCCAGCAGGGCCGTCACGCGCGCTGCGAGAGTGTCCCCGGCGGCAGCCACCGGCGCGACGGCGGCATCGACGTGGTGCGCCGCCAGCGAGGCCAGCACGACGTTGCGCTTCACCTTTAGCGAGGGGGTGCGCGGGAAATCGGCGTCTTCCCAGACGGACCAGCCGCCGATCTGCTGGTGCGGTGCGAGCGTGGCGTTGGCGCGGCGCACGGCGGCCTCGGCACCGGCCCGGTCGGCGGGGCCGTTGGCCGGGATCACGACTGCGTGAATCTCGACGCCGCTGCCGCTCTCGCGTGGCCGCCCGACTACGGCGCAGTCGCGGACGGCGGCATCGGCGCGCAGGACCGGCTCAACGTCCTCCGGGAAGACGTTGCGGCCGTCCGACAGCACGATCATCTCTTTCTTGCGCCCGCGCAGCCGCAGGGTGTGCTCTGGCCCCCACTCGCCCAGGTCGCCGGTGCGGTACCAGCCGTCGTCGAAGCTTGCGGCGGTCGCCTCGGGGTCGTGCCAGTAGCCGGGCGTAACGTTCGGGCCGCGCACCTGGATCTCGCCGTCTGCCGCGAGTCTGATCTCGACGTTCGGGATCGGCCAGCCAACGGTATCGGGCACCCGGTGGTCGTAGTGGTTCGACGCGATGATCGGTGAGCACTCGGTCGCGCCGTAGCCCTGGATCACGCGGACGCCGAGCCGCTCCCAGCCCATCCGCACAGACTCGCTGAGGGCCGCGCCACCTCCGAGTGCCAGCCGGAACCGCCCACCGAGCCGCTGGTGGACCACCCGAAACAGTGCGGGGCGGGCGGTGATCGGTAGGCGCGCGGCCACCGCGTTCAGGGCGTCCCAGGCGCGCCGCTTGCCGCTGCGGTCCACCTCCCGCTCGATGCCGGCCAGCAGCAGCGTCAGGATCTCCGGCACGCAGA
>JBBQBU010000738.1:0-2306 GCA_038318015.1 Chloroflexota bacterium
GTAGCGGACGCCGGCCTCGTCCGAGAAATCGGTGGCGATGGCGCGCTCGGCTGCGAGCAACTCAAGCGCGCGCTGCCTGAGCGGCTCGGGCGAGACGTTGGCGAGTAACTCGCGGACGGTCGTGGTCCCGTCGCCGCGGAAGACTTGCTGCGGCATGTACTGGAGCCGGCCGTCAATCTGGATCGCGCCGTTGCTCGGACGAAGCTCGCGGGCCAGCAACCGCAGCAACGTGCTCTTCCCGACGCCGTTGACGCCGACCAGCGACGCGTGCTCACGGTCGCCAACGCGGAACGAGACGCCGGTGAACAGCAGCCCGCCGCCCGGGTGAAGAAACTCCAGATCCTGCACCACGATGGCCATAGCGAACAATCTGCTTTCTGCGCGGCGGGGCGCGGAGGGGCGCGTCTAGGCGAGTCGGCAGGAGAATGGTACTGGGTCAGTGAGGGGGCGCTGCCTGTTCCGCCGGCGGGTCGGAGGATGAATCCTCCGCCTGCAGTCGTAGCGGCGCGCTGACCGGCCACTATGTCGAAGCGCGAAGTCAGGCCATGTCACAGGGCGAAGTCAGGCCATGTTGCAGCGCGACATCTGAAGGTAGGCGGGGCTGTCAAGCCCCGACTGCCTGCCCCGTCCCCCAGAACCCGAAACCCACCACCAAGAACCCTCGCTCAGGGCGCTTCCTGCGTCTTGTAACGCCCGCTGTAGTGTGCTTCGCCCACGCACGTTTGAAAGATGAACTGGCAAAGTGCGGTGCCGGGCCGGAGCGCCAGCGGCATCGGGCCGGCGTTGTTGATCTCCAGCGCCTGGTGGTTGTCGATGCCCGGCTGGATGAACGCCGCCGTGATGTGGACCATCAGCCCGAGGCGCGCGAAGCGGCTGCGACCCTGGAGCCAGCCGCACAGGTTGCCCGGCAGCGTAATCCGCTCGCTGGTCAGGCCGTGGCACGTCTCGCCGGGCATCAGAACGAAGTAGTCGCCATGTGCCACCTCAATGACCTCTGTCACGCTCTCGTAAGCGGCTTCTTCGGTGACGTGGAAGATGTCGCGGACGCGCTTGAACACGCGGAATTGTGTCGCAAGGTGCAGATCCACGGAGGCCGGCCCGACCGCGCTCTCGTCGAACGGATCGATGCCGATCTCCCCGCTTCGCACCCGGCTGATGATCTCGTCTCGTGTCAGGATCGACATGCGCTGGCTCCCCGCAGGCTGCGCGTATCATGCGCTGTGCCTACATGGTGGCAGATGCCAGCGCCCTGCACCCCGTATTTGCGCGCCCGACCGTGGCCGGCCGTCGATGTTGCCGCCGCAACGCGCAGCCGGTTAGCTGCCGCCCCCGACCATCCGCACGATCTCCAACTGGTCGCCGGCCGCTATCGGCGTCTCGGCGAAGGCAACCCGCCTGACGATCTCACCGTTGCGCTCCACCGCGACGATGCGCGGGTCCACCCCGATCTGCTCCAACAGGGCCAGCAGCGACCCCGGCTGCTCGACCTCCCGTGGCTTGCCGTTGACCTGTAGCTGAATCATCAGCCCGTCGTCTCCTCTCGTCTATCACTGCGTGTGGTGGTCGATCTGTATTGCGCTCGATCTGTTTCAGCGATCAACCTGTAGCAGCGCGGCCACACCCGGCGCGACAGGTCAGCGTTCGTGCCATCCTGAGCCAGCCGTCAAGCACCGCCCATGTCATCCCGAGCCGGCCGTCAAGCATCGCCCATGTCATCCTGAGCAGCGAGCTTGCGAGCGTCGCGAAGGATCTCCCAAATCAGACGCGCTGGTGTGTGAGATCCTTCGCTGCGCTCAGGATGACATGGCGAGGGACTCCGCACGATCTATCTGTGCCCGTGCTTGTGCTTCAGCGCGGCCCGCCACCGGTGCGTCGGCGCGTCAGCCGTGCGAGTGTCGTTTGTGCAGCGGCGCGGTCGGCCAGGCCTCCTGCACGGCGGCCACCAGCCGCACGGCAGCGTCGCGCGGGTCAAGCGCCTGCGTGATCGACGTAATGGCCGCCACGCCGCTGGCTCCTGCCGCGATGACCTGCGCCGCGTTGGCCGGCGTGATGCCGCCAATCCCGATAATCGGGACGGTTGCCAGCGCCGCCACTTTCCGGATCAGTGACGGACCGGCCGGCGTCAGGCCGGGGTGCGACCGCGACGCGAACATGGTGCCGACCACCAGCAAGTCCGCGCCGTCCGCGACCGCCTCCGCCGCGTGCGCCACACTGTGCACCGACCGTCCAATCAATAGGTCGGTGAGCAGCATCCGGGCGGCCGGCGTGGGCAGGCTGCCGCTACCCAACTCGACGCCGTGGACGCC
>JBBQBU010000739.1:0-2306 GCA_038318015.1 Chloroflexota bacterium
GCGGCGCATCTCCGTCAACGACCTGATCGTCAAGGCGTGCGCCCTGACGTTGCGAGTCATTCCCGAAGTAAACGTCTCGTTCGCTGGCGACAAGATCCTGAAGAAGAAGCGGATTCACGTTGGCATCGCGGTGCCGACCGAGCGCGGCCTGACGGTGCCGGTCATCCGCGACACCGACCAGAAGAGCGTCGGGCAGATTGCGCGGGAGTCGCAGGCGCTGATCGAGAAGGCGCGCGCGGGCAAGTTGGCCCCGGCCGACTTCTCGGGCGGCACATTCTCGGTCAGCAACCTGGGCATGTTCGGGATCGAGCACTTCACGGCGGTCATCAACTCGCCGGAAGCCGCGATCCTGGCGGTCGGCGCGGCCATCAAGGAGCCGACGGTTGTGAACGGCGAGATCGCCATCCGCGACCGGATGCGCGTCACGCTCTCAGTGGACCACCGGGCGCTCGACGGCGCGGACGGCGCGCGCTACTTGCAGTCGCTGACGAAGCTGCTCGAAGCGCCGCTGCGCTTGCTCACCAGCTAACGTCAGACCAGCGGACGCATCCAGAGCAGACGAGGTCAGAGCGGGATCGCCGTTCCGACCTCGTCTCTTGGTGACTTAGCTGCTCAGAACGCGCTGTACCGTCGCGGCATTGAGCGGGCCGCGCTCGACCCAGCGGATCGCGTCCTCAAGCTGCGACAGGTCCGACGCGCCGACCAGCGCCGTTGACAGCCCCGGGTGGCTGATGACCAGCCGGTAGCTCAGTTCGGCCGGCCCCTCCATGCCAAGCTCCGAGGCCAGCGCCTGGAGCCGCGCCGCCCGATCCAGGTCCCCGTCGTAGGTGCCGCCTTGCGTGAGGCTCTGGCCAGGGTCGCCAGCGTTCGCGTGGCGGTCGCTGACCGGCGTCAGGGCCAGCGCGCCGGCCGCCAGCACCCGAATGCCGATCGCGCCGACCCCGGCCTCGGCGATGGTGTCGAGCAGGCGGTCGAAGTCCTGGCCGTTGCGGTCGTCGGCCACGGCCCAGCCCGCTGACGGGTTGATGCCGTTCACGTACGTCTGCACGCTGTCGTAGAGGCCCGACGCGGCAACCTGCTTGATGGCGGCCGTCTCGCCCAGCCCGGTGATGCCGATGTGGCGGGTCAGGCCAGCCGCACGGACGCGCGCCAGCCCCTCGGCCACCGGCCCGAGAACATCCTCGACGGACAGCGCGCCCTGGTTGCCCGAGATATCAAAGCCGATGCGATTGTGCAGCGTGAAGAGGTCCACGCTGTCCTGCCCGAGCCGCTTCAGGCTGGCTTCGAGTTGCTCGCGGATGGCAACCGCAGCGTTCGGCATCTGCTCCTGGTCAAGCCGGAACTTGGTACCCAGCACAACGTCGGCCTTCAGTTCCCGCAGGAGCGGTCCGATGGCCTCCTCGGAGCGGCCGTTGCCGTAGGCGGGGGCGGTGTCGAAGTAGGTGATGCCGGCCGCAAGTGCCCGCGCCACCGTGCGCTGCTGCTCGGCCTCGTTGCCCTTCACCAGCAGGCCGCCAATCGCGCCGCAGCCGAACCCCAACACTGACACGCGCGGGCCGTTCTTGCCGAGTGTCCTGTACTCCATTGTGCTCCTCCCGACTCCCTCGTCTGATCGTGCGAACCTGGCGTCGCCACGCCCCAGCTTCTGGGCCTGGCCACTGCTTCTGAGCCTGGACGTCCCCATCTTGTCATCCCGACGCACGAGGGATCTCACGCTCACGATCCGGTCAGCGTGAGATCCCTCCTGCGTCGGGATGACAGAATCTGTGCGCGGCCAGACTACATGTTCGCGGCCTGCTTTCACGAAGCGAACCATGCGTTGCTGGCGATTGTACGTCGGGACCGGGCGGTGACGGGAAAGGGCGCATGCGGGCGACCGGAGGACGGTGTTGGGTGTCAGGTGAGCGGCGTCTGCTCCGTCTGGGTGCTGCCGGCGCTGTCGGTGAAGGTCACGACGATCTGCCCGCCCGCCACCTCGCGCCCGCCGATGTCAGACGGGGCGGCGTCGGGCAGCACCAGCACCTCGTAGGTGCCGCGCGTCGTCACGATCTTGAGGCCCACCGCCACGCTGGCCGGGACCGCTGTATCCGCACGAGTCGCCGGCAGCAGCGTAACACTGGCTGTGCCGTCGTCGCCGGGTAGGAGCGCCGCGACGAACGCCGTCGCCTCGGCCTCCCGCCGCACGATGACGGCCGACACAGGGTCGGGCGCGTTGTCCTGGTCCGCGCCGACGATGTGCCCCAGCCCGCTGATGACGGACGTATCGGGCGCACCGGCCAGCCACAGGCTGCTCGTCGAACCGTCAG
>JBBQBU010000740.1:0-2304 GCA_038318015.1 Chloroflexota bacterium
TGACCGCAGTATTAGTAACTCACGACATGGTCGAAGCACTGCTGATCGCGGATCGCATCGCGGTACTTCACGACGGCGTTCTGCTGCAGGTGGGTACGCCTGCGGAGCTGCTGCAATCGCCGGCCGACCCCTACGTCGAGCGGCTGCTGATGACCCCGCGGCGCCAGGCGCGGGCGCTGGACGACCTCCTGGCCCGGCAGCCCGCCGGGCGCACCCCATGACCGAACAGCTGGCGCTGCTGCCGGGCTACCTCACCGCCCATCTGCAGCTGGCTCTGTCGGCCCTGCTGCTCGGTGTTCTGATCAGCGTGCCGCTCGGCGTCCTGGTGTCCCGGCGCGGCTGGCTGGAGCAGCCGGTCCTCGGCATCGTCGGCATGGTGCAGACCGTGCCGGGTCTCGCGCTGCTCGCGGTGATGGTGCCGCTGCTGAGCCTGGCCGGCCTGCCCAGCATCGGCTTCCTGCCGGCCTTCATCGGCCTGCTCCTCTACAGCCTGCTGCCCATTCTGCGCAACACGGTGACGGGACTTGCGACGGTAGACCAGGCCTGCATCGAGGCCGCGCGTGGTGTGGGCATGACGCCCCGCCAGCAGTTGTTGCGGGTTGAACTGCCGCTGGCCATGCCGGTGATCATCGCGGGTATCCGGACCGCAACGGTTTGGACCGTCGGCACCGCGACGCTGTCCACACCCGTTGGTGCCACGAGTCTCGGCAACTACATCTTCAGTGGCCTGCAGACCCGCAATTACACCGCCGTGCTGGTGGGCTGCGTCGCCTGCGCGCTGCTGGCCCTGCTGCTGGATGCGCTCGTCCGGCTGGTTGATGTGGGCTGGACGCGCCGCCGCCGCGGCCTCCTCGGCCTGGGCTTGGGCGTGCTCGGACTCCTCTACGCCTACGCAGGCGGCACGCTGGCCCAAGAGCTGTTGGGCGTCCGGCCCGCCGCGATCACCATCGGCGCCAAGACCTTTACCGAGCAGTACATCCTCGCCGAGATCCTCGCCGGCCAGATCCGGCAGGCAACCGGCCGTGACGTCAGAGTCGTGCAGTCACTCGGCTCCACCGTGGCCTTCGACGCCCTGCGCTCGGGCGAGATCGACCTGTACGTGGAGTATTCCGGCACGGTCTGGGCGACGCTGATGAAGCGGGCCGGCAAGCCGCCGGACCGGGCGGCGGTTGCGGCCGCCGTGGTCGCCTTCCTAAGGGACCGGCATGGCATCGCCGTCGTCTGTGCGCTGGGCTTCGAGAATGCCTACGCACTGGCCATGCGCCGCGACCGCGCCGCCGAGCTCGGCGTGCAGCGGATCAGTCACCTGGCGAGTGCCGCGCCGCGACTGGCGATTGGCGGGGACTACGAGTTCTTCGACCGGGTCGAGTGGCAGTCGATCCGCGAAAGCTACGGTCTCGAATTCCGGACCCGGCGCAGCATGGACCCGTCCCTGATGTACCAGGCCGTCAGCCAGGGCACCGTAGACGTGATCAGCGCGTTTTCCACCGACGGGCGGATCGACGCGCTCGACCTGGTGCTGCTCGAGGATGACCACGGCGCCATCCCGCCTTATGACGCGATCATTCTCGCCAGTGCCCGGCTACAGTCGCTGCAGCCGGGAGTGATCGACGCGTTGCGCGCCCTGGCCGGGCGCATCGACGACGACGCGATGCGCCGTATGAACCTGGCCGTGGACCAGGACGGGCGTAGCCCCGGCGAGGTGGCGCGGGAGTTTCTCCGCCGGCAAGCGCACTGATCCGGGGCGACGCGCAGAAGGCTCTCCGGCCACTGAAAAGCCGCGTGCCGGTGGTTCGATTCCGCCCCTGGCCACCATTCAATGACTTACCCGTATCCGCACTGGTCCGTCCAGGTCCGGTGATGTGCAGCTAACCGGCTACGCCAAAAGGCTTTTCTCTCTGCAGAAATCCATTCGAGTACGACTGGGTACGTTGACCGCGTGCCGCCAACTGCCCCAATTTCAGGGGCAACAACTGGATTCCACCGCCTCAACCCCCAGGAGTTGCCCCACATGGCCATCGACAAGCTCAGCGATTCCCAGATCCGCAACGTGCGGCCCCGCGAGAAGGTCTTTCGCATCCACGACGGCCTCGGCCTGTACCTGGAGGTGACGCCCAGGGGACACCGCTGGTGGCGGTTCAAGTACACCTTCGGCGGCAAGGAGAAGCGCGTCGCCTTGGGCGTCTATCCGCAGATCACCCTGAAGGACGCCCGCGAGCGCCGGGACGCCGCCCGACGCCAGCTGGCCCACTACATCGACCCGTCCGTGGCCAAGCGGGAAGCGAAGGCAGCGCGGGTGGCCCG
>JBBQBU010000741.1:0-2300 GCA_038318015.1 Chloroflexota bacterium
TACGTTCGCGTCCACCGACCGTTTCATGACACCTTCCGCGAGACTGGTGCCGACACGCTGGAAGCCCGCGAACATGCGTTCGCGCCGCGCAGCCCGGCCGCGAAGGTCATGGCCGAGTGTCGGCGGATGCTGTTCGGCAAGCCCCTCCCGACCGCCCATTTGGTCCATGAGCGCCTGTCGAAGACGAAGGCGCTGGCCGTCTTCTCCTCCGATGCGCTCTCCTCGTCGGCGTACGCCACCGAAGAGATTTTGCGGATCCTGGTGCTGGCCGGCGCGGGCGCGCTCTCGCTGACGCTGCCGGTGGCCGGGGCCATCGGCGTCCTGCTGGCGATCGTCGCCATCTCGTACCGGCAGACGATCAAGGCGTACCCGAACGGCGGCGGCTCCTACATCGTCAGCAAGGACAACCTGGGCAACGGGCCGGCCCTCGTCGCCGCCTCGGCACTGCTCACCGACTACATCCTGACGGTCGCCGTGAGCATCTCGGCGGGCGTCTTCGCCCTCACGTCGGCCGTCCCGATACTCCACGACTACAAGATTGCCATCGCCGTCTTCTTCATCGTGTTCATCACTATCGTCAACCTGCGCGGTGTCAGCGAATCCGGCGCAATCTTCGCTGCCCCGACGTACCTGTTCCTGGTCATGGCGATGGGCATGATTATCTACGGGCTGTACGGGATCGCCGCCGGCATCATCGTGCCGGATGAGGCCCGGGCGCTGACCGAGCTCGACGCCTGGAGGCACCACGAGAGCGGCGAGGGTGCCACCGCGCTAACCATCTTCCTGATCCTCAGAGCGTTCGCCTCCGGCTGTGCCGCCCTGACCGGCACCGAGGCGATCTCAGACGGCGTGCCGGCCTTCAAGCCGCCGGAGTGGAAGAACGCCCGAGCCACCCTGACCTGGATGGCGGTCATCCTGGGGGTGCTGTTCCTGGGCATCTCGTACCTCGCGACGCACCTCAGCATCATCCCGACCGTTGACGAAACGGAGTCGGTTCTGTCGATGGTGGCCCGCGCGGTTTATGGCGAAGGCTCGCTATATTACGTCATGCAGGGCGCGACCATGCTGATCCTGGTGCTGGCCGCGAACACGGCGTATGCCGACTTCCCGCGCCTGACGTGGTTCCTGGCGCGAGACCAGTACATGCCGCACCAGTTCAGCTTCCGGGGCGAGCGGCTCGCGTTCTCCACCGGCATCACCACGCTGGGCATCCTGTCGGTGTTCCTGGTCATCTGGTTCCAAGCCGACACGCACCAGCTGATCCCGCTGTACGCGGTCGGCGTGTTCACCTCGTTTACGCTGTCGCAGTCAGGCATGGTGAAGCGCTGGTGGACCCGGCGCGAGAGCGGCTGGCAGTACAGCTTGCTCATCAACCTCGTTGGGGCGCTCACCACCGGCCTCGTCACCATCATCGTCGCGTCCACGAAGTTCACGCACGGTGCCTGGATGATCATCGTGCTGATCCCCATCCAGGTCTGGATACTGCTCCGAATCAACGGCCACTACGCGCGCGTCTCGGAGCAGATCTCGCTGGAGCCGTCCGTTGACAAGATGCCGTCCTACCCCGAGCCGATCCTGGTCGTACCGGTCCCGGGCCTGAATCGGGTGGTGGCCCGGACGGTCGGCTACGCACGGGCGCTGTCGGAGAATGTCACAGCCGTCCACATCACGGACGACATGGAGGCCGCGAACGAACTGCGGAGCCAGTGGAAGGCCTGGGAGTCTGACGTACCGCTGGTCATCCTCGAATCGAAGTACCGCGCCCTGTCCGGACCGCTGATGTCCTACCTGGACGCCGTGGCAAAGAAGAACCCGGATGCGCCGATCACGGTGGTGCTGGCCGAGCATGTGCCGCGCCGCTGGTGGGAATGGCCGCTGCACAACCAAACGGCGCTACGCCTCAAGGGGACGCTGTTCTTCCGCCCGAACACCTGCGTCATCGACGTGCCATACCACCTCGTCCGTTAGCGCCAGCCAGGGCCGGCGGCCAACGCCTGCGCCGGCCGCGCTCATCAGACGGCCTGATGCCCGCCCGTCCTCTTGATGCGCGGGCATCAGGCCGTCTTCGGGCAGCCAGGACGCAGGGAGGCAGGCATCCATCCGGCGGGCTGAAACGATAATTCAGAACCCGCATAGCAGCGCATGAGACACTATGTTGGAACGGTTGAGCGCGACGGCCCACCCCGACGGCCCAACCCGACGGCCCACCCCGACGGGCCACGCGCAACAGCCACCAGCACCAGATGTCCGGGGAGGGCCAGGCGTGGCACGAGCAGCGGGGTGGCATGACACACAGCACG
>JBBQBU010000742.1:0-2289 GCA_038318015.1 Chloroflexota bacterium
TGATCGAGGCCGAGAGCAGCGCCGCAGCAGCGAGCGGCACGGCCACCAGGGACGACATGCGCTTCATAGACTCACCTCGTACGCTCGCCGCACGGACCGGGCAGCGAGGATGTCAGGCGACGAGAACCGGCCTCGTCATGACCGTGGTAGCACAACCCTGGCGGCATGATACCCGCTCGCCGCCGTCCGCAAGCGAAACGACGGCGAGCGCAGTTGCGACGAGGCCGAACGGCTCGGCTCAGTGGCCCGCGCCGACGGCCGCCCCCCAGACATCCGCGATGCGACCGCTGGCATCGAATGCCAACTGGTGGCCGTCCGGGTCCACGTCAAGGTGTGACAACTCGCGCGCCCGGTTCACCAGCGATGCCGAAATCTCAATCTCGCCGATGTGCAGCGTGTTCGGGATGTGGACGACGCCCACCACGTCCTGGCGCGGCTCGCCACAGGTCTGGATGGCCGCCTTGACGGCCGCCACGTCGGTCGGCATCACCATCGGCACCTGCCCGCGCTGCACCCCGCCGATGCCGGAGGTCAGACAGTTGATGTAGTAGGCAGCAAAATCGACCTTCTCCACCAGCCGCTGCGTCGTGAAGTCCGCGAGGCCCAGGCCCGCCGCGTTGCCGTGCGAGCCGTCCGTCAGGTCGAGGATGGCGATGTTGGAGATGCTCGGACGCTCGAACTCCGCCGAGCCGTGCACCAGCATCCGCCCGATGATGTTCGAGTCCATACCAGTACCGCTGATCTGCTTGCCCATCTCGTCGATGACCAGCACGTCCAGCGTGTCGAACGGCAGCGAGGCCATCAGACCACTGGCCGTGACCAGCAATTCGTGCTCCTTGTCATCGGCGATGTCGCTGGCGCGCACCGCCTCGATGATGGCTGTCTGGTCGTAGGCGTTCTCGATGATGGCGACGGCGAACAGGACGTTCGTCTGCTGCACCACGATCTTGGCGGCCAGCGGCATCCACTTCGCCAGCCCCGGCACGCCGTAGCTGTGGACGGACTGTGCGCCCTTCTGCTTGCCGATGCCGATGGTGCAGATCTTGGCGAGGCCACTCTCGATGGGGCCGTTGAAGTCGGTGTGCGGCTTTACGCGGTTGACGACGATGACGCCGTCCGCATCAAGCGCCGTCTCGGCAGCGTAGACGGGCATGCCGCAGGCGTCCACCACGCCGATCTGCCGCACGGCCATGTCGGACACGATGGTCATGTTGGTCGTCTGCTCGGTGACGCCCAGTTCGGCCAGCATCTCGATCTGGCCCTCGGCGGTCGATTTGCCGTGGCTGCCCATCGCCGGCATCACGAACGGGTCGCCGCCCTGCGCGCGGACCTCTTCGCCAATGGCCTTGATGATGCGGGCGATGTTCGCGATGCCCCGGCTGCCGGCCGTAATGGCGATGCGCGCTCCGGGCTTGATGGTGCCGGCGAAGCGGCGCACCTGCTCGCGGGTCACCCCCTCCACGTCCTCAAGGACCGGGCCGGTGAACGTCTGGCGAACGCGGTGCATGACGGGCAGCGGCACGTGGAGCTGAATGGCGCTAAGGTCCGGTGCAGCGATCATGGCGACTCTCCTGCGGGTGGCCTATCGATGGGGCCGTGCTACCGGCCGGTGCTCGGCCGGTTTGGGGCCGTGACTGAGGTCGGCGGTGACATCAGCCTGTCGCGCGGTGGCCCCGACGCCGCAGCGGTGCGGGCCGCGCAGCCTGACGACAGCGTGTGCTGCATTGTAGGGCCGCAGCCGCCCACCTGTCGCGCGTGGTCCGCCCTACTGTGCGGGCGCTGCTGACTTTCGGGGGAACTGGGACATCAGCCGCCGAAGCCGCCGTTTCCCTGGCCGATGTTCGGCATAGATTTGCGCTGCCATGTATCTGCTCAATCCGGCAGGGTAGAGTTTTCCGGTGCGGGTCAGGTTGGCCCGCTTTACCGACCGTTCAGACCCTCTGGACATCCCATTTCGTTAGATTCGCGCAGCCTTCGCTCGCTTAGTGTGCATCTTCGCAACTCCTTGTGACCCGCCGCCCTGCCGGATTGAGCAGATACGGAAAGACTACCTCAGATCACGCTAACTTACTGGTATTGCGTCTAGCCGAGATTCTTCGTGCGCTTGACAAGATTGCTGACAGGGTCGCTTTCATGGTCGATGGTTGGAATATCAACATGTGGTCAGATCAGAGAATCCCGCGTTTCCTAGCCGCGCATCCTGGCAATTAGCTCCCAACTTCGGGCTAGTCAGCGTGAGGACAGGCTGAAGCGCCGCTTCTGGCTGCGGATCAGGATGCTTTGCAGGAT
>JBBQBU010000743.1:0-2288 GCA_038318015.1 Chloroflexota bacterium
GGTGCAGACCGGGTCGATCACCATCTCCAGGAAGGCGATATGCATCGGCCAGAGCAGGATGGGCAGGCCGAAGATCAACGGTAGCAACGCCAGCCCCGCAATCGGAATATGGATGGCGATGATGAAGCCCATCGATTTGCGTAGGTTGTCAAAGACCCGCCGCCCCAGGCGCACGGCCGCGACGATCGAGCCGAAGTCATCGTCCAGCAGCACCAGCGACGACGCCTCGCGCGCCACGTCGGTACCGCGCCCGCCCATGGCGATGCCGATATGCGCGGCCTTGAGCGACGGCGCGTCGTTCACGCCATCGCCGGTCATCGCGACGACCTCGCCATCGGCCTTCAGGGCGGCGACAATGCGAAGCTTCTGCTCCGGCATGATCCGCGCAAAGACCGTGGTCTCGCGCGCCTTAGTCGCCAGGGTCGCGTCGTCCATGCTGGCGAGCGCGTCACCGGTCACGATGATGTCGGCGTCCAGCCCCGCCTGGCGCGCGATGGCGGCAGCGGTGGCGGGGTAGTCGCCGGTGATCATGATGACGCGGATGCCGGCCGTGCGGCATTCGGCCACAGCCTCGGTCACGCCCGGGCGCAGCGGATCGGCCAGGCCGACGAGTCCCAGCAGGCCGAAGGCGAAGCCGTCCTGTGTCTCGGGCCAAGCCTGCCCGTCCGGCGTGGCGCGGGCCACCGCCAGCACGCGCATGCCCTTGGCGGCCAGCGCCTCGGTACGCACGGTCAGTTCGGCGGCTGCGGCGGCGTCCAGGTGGCACAGCGCGGCAATAGCCTCGGGCGCACCCTTTGCGGCGACGATGGTTTCCGTCCCCGACCGCCAGACATTCGTCATCGCCAGCAGGCCGGGCCGAAGCCCGTAGGTGTGCACGAGCTCCAGCGCGGGCAAAGGCAGCCCCTCGGCCACCGCATGGAAAGCCTTCTCCATGGGGTCGAAAGGCTGTGGCGCGCTGGCCAGTCGGCCGGTCTCAGCCAGTAGCGCAAACCCCGCCGGCAGCGCCTCACCCCGCGGCTGGAAGGCCGTGCCGTCGGGCAGGCACAGTTCTGCGACCGTCATGCGGTTTTGCGTCAGTGTGCCGGTCTTGTCGGTGCACAGCACCGTGGCGGAGCCGAGCGTCTCGATCGCCGCCGCGCGCCGCGTCAGCACCCGCGCCTTGGAGATCCGCCAGGCGCCCATCGCCATAAAGACGGTGAGCACCACCGGCAGCTCCTCCGGCAGCATCGACATGCCAATGGCGATCCCGGCCAGCAGCGCATCCAGCCAGCCGCCCCGCAAGGTGCCGTAAAGCACCACCGCCAGCACACTGACGACGCCGCCGAAGATCGCGCAGAGCTTCACGAGCCGGCGCATCTGCGCCTGCAGCCGTGGCGGCTCGGAATCGAGCGCGCTGAGCGACTGGCCGATCCGGCCGATCTCACTGTGCGGACCAGTCGCCGTCACCTCGGCGATGCCACTGCCCCGCACCACCAGCGAGCCCGAGAAGACATGCGGCAGATCATCGCCGCCGGGCCGCGAGGGCGGCGATGCCGCGCTTGCCACCTTGCGCACCGGAACCGACTCGCCCGTCAGCAGCGATTCATCGGTCTGGACGTCGCTGGCCTCGATCAGCCTGGCATCGGCCGGCACGCGGTCGCCCTCTGCCAGCACCACCCGATCGCCGCGCACGACATCGCGACCGGCAATGCGCTTCCGCTCGCCGCCGCGGATCACCAGCGCGCGCGGGCTGGTCAGGTCGCGCAGCGCCTCTAGGACGCGTTCGGTGCGGCTTTCTTGGACGACCGTGATCACAATGGAGAACAGCGCGAAGCCGAGGAGGATCAGCGCCTCTTCCGGACTACCGAGCAGCAGGTAGAGCACACCGCCGCCGAGCAGGAGCGCCAGCATGGGCTCGCGCAGCACCTCGAGCACGATCCGGAATGGCGTTCTGCGCCCGGTGCGTGCCAGTTCATTAGGGCCATCGGCCTTCAGGCGGGAAGCCGCCTCCTGCTCGCTAAGGCCGCTGCCAATCGCCTCGGCCGTTGGTGCATCCAGCATGGCGGTTATCCTTTGGGGCAATTGGTGCCGAATGCCCGCGGACCGAAGGAGGGCGGGGTCGCAGAGGTAGAACGCGCGGCCGGCGGGATCGGCCGAGGGCATCCCTGATCGTTCGCATCAAGGCGCTCAACCGCCGGACGAAATATATTTCGACCATGGTCGTCCTTTTTCCGGTCGCGGGCGTTGATCTGAAGCAAGGACGTTGGCCACCGGCCGCGCATATGTTGGGTCCGTGGAATGGCGACACC
>JBBQBU010000744.1:0-2276 GCA_038318015.1 Chloroflexota bacterium
GGCCGGAGCGGGGCGAACAACGCACTCGGGACCGGCGCTTGCGAGAGGTGACTTCACCATGACAACCCAACTTCAGCTTGGCCTGGATACCTTCGGCGACGTGACCTACGACGCAGATGGGCGGCTCCTGGCCCCGGCGCAGGTGATCCGCAACGTCGTCGCGGAAGCTGTCCTCGCTGACGAGCTTGGCCTGGACTTCATCGGTGTTGGCGAGCACCATCGCGACGACTACGCCGTTTCCGCCCCCGAAGTCGTCCTGGCGGCCATCGCCGGGCAGACGAAGCGTATTCGCCTCGGGTCGGCGGTGACGGTCCTCAGTTCCGACGATCCGGTGCGCGTCTTCGAGCGGTTCTCCACACTCGACGCTGTCTCCAACGGTCGCGCGGAGGTGATCGTCGGGCGCGGCTCGTTCACCGAGTCGTTCCCGCTGTTCGGCTACCCGCTCGACCAGTACGAGCAGCTCTTCGAGGAGAAGCTCGACCTGTTCGTCGAACTGCTGAAGCAGCAGCCGGTGACGTGGTCCGGCGGCACCCGCGCCGCACTGACCGACCAGATGGTGTACCCGCCGACGGAGTCCGGCGCACTCACGACCTGGGTGGCGGTCGGCGGCAGCCCGGAGTCTGTCGTGCGGGCGGCGCGCCACGGGTTGCCGCTGATGTTGGCGATCATCGGCGGCGCACCAACGCAGTTCAAGCCGCTGGTGGACCTCTACCATCAGGCGCTGCAGCATTTCGAGCAGCCAACGTTGCCGGTTGGCGCGCATAGCCCAGGGTATGTGGCCGCCACGGATCAGCAGGCGCTGGACGAGATCTGGCCGCACTACGAAATGATGATGAACCGCATCGGGCGAGAGCGGGGCTGGCGTCCGAGCACGCGGGTTCAGTTCGAGCACGCGGCCGGGCCGAACGGCGCGCTGTACGTCGGCTCGCCGCAGACCGTCGCCACGAAGATCGTCAAGGTGGCCCGCGATCTGGGGCTGTCACGCTTCGACCTCAAGTACAGCCTCGGCACGCTGCCGCATGAGCAGTTGATGAACAGCATCCGGCTCTACGGCACCGAGGTTGCGCCGCTGGTCCGCGAGCAACTCAGCGCCGTGGAGCCCGCCGCACTCGCCGCCAGCCGCGACTAGGGCGTGTTAGTCAGCCGTCGTCATACCGAGACGTCCGGGCCTGCCAGCGTAGGCCCGGGCGTCTGGCGACGGCCCAGACAGGCGACGGCCCGCCGGCGCCACGCCTGCTGGTCCGCTCAGACGACGGTGCCGAACAACGCCCCGACGCCGGCGGTCAGCCCCATCGCGAGTGCACTCCAGAAGGTGACGCGCAGCGCGCCGAGCCAGATGCTTGCGCCGCCGGCCAGCGCCGCAAGGCCTCCCAGGAGGGCAAGAAACAGCAGCGAGGCCGCCGCGACTGTGACAATCAGGTAGGCCGCGGGCACCAGGATGACGGTGAGCATGGGCAGCGCCGCACCGATCGAGAACGCGGCAGCCGACGCGAGGGCGGCCTGGATCGGCCGGGCGCTCAGTACGTCAGACATGCCCAGTTCGTCGCGCGCATGGGCACCCAACGCATCGTGCTCCATCAGTTGCGTGGCCACCTGATCCGCAAGCGCCGCGTCGAGGCCGCGCGCGACGTAGATCGCCGCCAACTCGGCGTGCTCGCCAACCGGGTCAGTCGCCAGTTCCCGGCGCTCACGGTCGAGGTCGGCCCGTTCGGTGTCGGACTGTGAGCTGACGGAGACGTACTCGCCTGCCGCCATCGACATGGCACCGGCCACGAGGCCGGCAACCCCCGCCACCAGGACATCCTGGTGCGTTGCTTGTGCCGCTGCGACGCCCAGCACGAGGCTGGCAGTGGAGACAATGCCGTCATTGGCACCCAGGACCGCCGCGCGCAGCCAACCGATCCGCTCTGCGCGATGCTCTTCGCGATGGGGAAATGGCATATCTACACCTCTCGCAACCGATAGGGCGACATATACAGGCTGCCTGTTGATCGGATTCATTGCAGCACCGGGATAGTAGACCGAACGTCGCGCCCAGGTCGGCGCGGCCGAAGGCTGCACACTGCGGCTGGTGCTGGCGTTCGGTGGGCGGAGCAACGTCCGGCGCGTGCTGGCGTTTGCTGCCAGCGTGCCTTAGAAAGTGTGTGCGAAGGGTCGCCGAGCCGCTTCCTGGCTAGGAACCGGGGCACTCTGACGTGACGAACGCTGTCAGATCGTGGCTCATGCACGGCTCGGCTCACCGAGTTTGGCCCGAAGCCGGACTTCGCACACACTTT
>JBBQBU010000745.1:0-2275 GCA_038318015.1 Chloroflexota bacterium
ATACCAGCAGTGATGAAAACCATATCGGCACCTTGAAGTGCTTGAAATATATCGTCACGCTGCCTCGAGCCCTTGGAGCGCCCGCAGCGCGTCGGCACCCTCAAAGTTGGAGAGGCCGGTGACCCCGACTGCCGCCAGCGCATCCTGCGCCGCGAGCAGCGCCGCCCTGATCGTGCTGTCTGTCGGGCGGTCGGCGTGGGCGGTCACCGGCGCCGCCGCCGATTCGAGGAGCACTCCGGTCGGCGTGCCGTCGGGCTCCCGCAGGATGTGCCCGCCCGGCGGGTCGGGCGTGGCCGCCGTCACGCCGGCCAGTTCCAGCGCCCGCGAGTTGGCCCAGGCGGCGTGTACGTCGCGGCTCAGGAGGCAGGCGGGCCGGCCGCCCGTCACATCGTCCAGGTCACGACGACTCGGGAAATCGTGGGTCGGCCACAGGTTGCGGTCCCAGCCGCGCCCCAGCACCCAGGCATCCGGCGCGAGGCTCGCCGCTGCTGCCGACACGAGCCGCTGCACCTCGGGGATGGACGCGGCCTGGTCAAGGGCCACCCGCTGCCGGTCGAAACTGTCGCCGAGCAGGTGGAAGTGGGCATCAATGAAGCCGGGCACGACCGCCCGTCCTCCCAGGTCCACGACCTCAGCGTCTGGACCGGCCGCATCGCGCGCCTCGGCCACTGACCCCACCGCGACCACCCGGTTCCCGATGATGCCCACGGCCTCAGCCACCGGGTGCGCGACGTCCTGGGTGTAGATACGTCCATGCGCCAGCACCAGCCGATTGACCATTTGGGGCCGCCCTTGACGCGCGAGATGGTGCAGCATATCGCCAGTGAGTGTACCGCCACGCCAGCCGTGCCGCGAAGCCGATGACTGGTCTGCGGACAGCGCGCCGGTATCATCTCTCGCCGCCATCAGCAACGACTATCGTCCAAACGACAGGCGTCTCGGGCCACGGCGACACGGAATCAAACGGCCACGACGACGGTTGCTGTCGGCAGCCGACTTTCGAGGAGTGACGATGCCCCCTGAGGTTCTGAGCGACACGGCGAACGATTCGACCGTGACAATCCTGGTGGTTCGACCACACCCAGACGATGAATCGTCGCTGACGGGCGGCACGCTCGCCTACTATGCCGCGCGCGGCGTGGCAACTGCGGTGGTGACCTGCACCGGCGGGGAAGAAGGCGAGATCCACGACCCCGACCTGGACCCGATTGCGGATCTGCCGCGCCTGCGCGAAATCCGCGAGCGCGAACTGCGCACGGCCTGCGAGATCCTGGGTGTGCGCGAGTTGCGGCTGCTCGGCTACCGAGACTCCGGGATGCTCGACACCCCGGGGAACGAGCACCCGGAGGCGTTCTGTCAGGCCGATCCGGCCGAGGCCGCCGGCCGGGTCGTCAAGGTCATCCGCGAGTTGAAGCCGCACGTCATGGTCATTGAGCCGCCGGGTGGGTTGTATCCGCACCCCGACCATGTGAAATCGCATCAGGTGGGGCTTGACGCCTTCCTGGCGGCCGGCGATGAAGATGCCTACCCGGAGGCTGGCCCGGCCTGGAATGTCGCGCGGCTGTACGCTGCCGCGCAGATTGACGATGGGCGCTGGGACGAACTGCTGCCCGAGTTCCGGGCAGCCGGCGTAGACGTGTCCTGGCTCGAACGGCGCGTGGAACGCCCCCGCCACCCCGGCCCGGAAACGGCAACGGTCGTGCTTGATGTCAGTCCGCATACGGAGGTCCAGCGCGAGGCTCTACTGGCACACCGCACGCAGATTCCGGCGACCAGTTTCTGGGCCACGCTGCCCCAAGGGCTGCGCCGCCGGGCCTTCGCGACGGCCTATTTCGTTCGCATGCACCCGCCGGCCGAAACTGGCGAGCGAGAACCAGACCTGCTGCACGGGCTTGACTTCCCGAACCGTATGGACTGATTGGGCTGATGCGCCCAACGCTGAAGCCTGCGTGCGACCACGCCCTGATCGCCCTACTGGATGCGCCCTACTGGCATATTGACCCAGGCGCTCATCTCGTGGGGCATCGTGACGGCTTCCGCTCGGCAGACGGACCTTGGCGTCAGGTGGGCGAGGCTGGGCAGGCCGGCCAGCGCCATCGCTGAAATCATCTCATCTTCGAGGATCTCAAGCATCCGCACCACGCCCTCGTAGCCGCCTGCCGCCAGCGCCCACCCTTGCAGTCGGCCGAGCGCCACGGCATCGGCCCCGAGCGCGACGGCCTTCAGGATGTCGCTGCCGCGCTGCACGCCGCCATCGACAATGATCTGCGCCTTC